>NZ_SLUN01000039.1 GCF_004340685.1 Hydrogenispora ethanolica
TTCTCACCGCTCTCAAACTTCGTGAATTGCTTGTGATTCCTTCTTTTGCCGGCTTTCCTGTCTGATTTTTTGCCTCTTTTGAACTCAATTTCGTTCGTTAGATGGCCTATAAAAGATTACAATGAACTTTCAGTTAATAATCTTGCAAAACCATCGTAATCATACTATACTAGTTTTGGATATTTTTGATTGTGAAAAAAGTTACAAGCTATTGGAAACCTGGAGTACGGGCTTTTTTAATGTTTTCGATTGTAACGATTTTCACAAACTTTTGGGCAGAATTGTGAAAACGTTCACAAGGGGAGGGCTTGGGCATGCGTCAAGTAGCGGTATGCGTTGGAAGCTCCTGCCATTTAAAAGGGGCCTATGACGTCATCAACGAGTTAAAACGGTTGATTGCCGAAAATTCCTTGGAGATCCAGGTCGAATTGAAAGCCTGTTTTTGCCTCGGCGAATGTTGCGATGGCGTCAACGCGCGAATTGACGGCCAAATTTACAGCTCCCTGTCCAAAGACAACGTCGCCCAATTTTTTGCGGATCACGTGTTGGAAAGCCACTTGTAACCCGACCCGGCGCTGTTTTGCAACGAACAAAGGGGGAATCACGATGGGTTTGATCTCAACCATCCGGACCAGCTGTCGCGATTGTTATAAGTGTGTGCGCTCCTGCCCGGTGAAGGCGATCCGGGTCACCGACGGCCACGCCGAAGTCGTGGACAGCCGCTGTATCGCGGATGGCCGCTGTGTTACGATCTGTCCGCAAAACGCCAAAAAGATCGAGAGCCATATCGAACGGGTGCAACAATTCCTGGATTCCGGCGCTTCCGTGGCGGTAAGCCTGGCGCCTTCGGCGGCCGCCGCCTTTGAACTGAAGGATGTGGGCCAGCTCGTCAGCGGCCTGCGGAAACTGGGATTCCAATATATCGAAGAGACCGCCGAAGGCGCCGAATGGGTCGCCAAGGAGCATCTGCGGCTGATCGGAACGGGGAATTTGCCGGTCATCACCAGCTGTTGCCCGGCCGTCGTCAATTTGCTGGAGATCTATTATCCCGACTTACTGCCTTACTTGGCGCCGGTGGTTTCGCCCATGGTCGCCCATGGCCGGATCCTGAAAGCCCGGTACGGGGCAGCCGCCAAAGTGGTGTTCATCGGCCCCTGCATCGCCAAAAAGGGGGAAGAGCCGCGCAGCGGCGCTATCGACGCCGTGCTGACCTTCGCGGAATTGGCGACGTTGTTTGAATTGGCGAAGCTCGAACCCGCCCGGTTGGAGGCGGACCGGTTTGACGGAATCCGCACCGGCAAGGCGCAGGCATTCCCCAGTCCGGGCGGACTGGCCCGAACGGTCGCGTTGAGCACGGACTTGATGTCCCAGGATATCCTGAGCATTGACGGCCTCGACGAATCCATCGCCTTTTTGGAGCGCTTTCATGAGGCGAAAAACGGATTGAAACTGATCGAGCTGTTGGCTTGTCGCGGTGGATGCTTGGCCGGGCCCGGCATGGGCGGGGATGAGAGTCTTTTCTCCCGGCGGGAACGGCTTTTGAAATATGCCGAGCAGCGGAGGGCTGAGATGGAAGGCGATTCGGCCCATCCGGCCAGTCCGCTGATGGCGCGGCGTTATACGCCGAAACCTTTGGCCATCTCCGCCAAAGTCCCGGAGGAGGAGATCAATAAGATCCTGGCCCGGACCGGCAAGTTCAAACCCGAAGACGAGCTGAACTGCGGCGCCTGTGGCTACAATTCCTGCCGCGAAAAAGCGGTGGCCATCGCCAACGGCATGGCCGAAGTGGATATGTGCATCCCCTATATGCGGGCCAAGGCGGAATCCAAAGCCCACCTGATCTGCCAGATGACGCCGAACGCCATCTTCGTGGTCGATCAGGAATTGCGCATTCTGGAAGTGAATCCGGCTGCCGAGCAAAGATTCGTCTGCCGCCAGGAACAGGTAGTCGGGCGGAAATTGTCAACCATCATCGATCCTCAGGACTTCGAGAGGGTGTTGAGAACCAAGGAACTGGTCACCGGCGAGGTCGGGTTCCCCAATTACGGGATGGTGGCCTGGCAAGCCGTTTTTTATGTAGAGAAAGAAGGGGTGTTGATCGGCATCTTCGCCGACATCACCAAGGAGAAGCAGCAAAAAGAGCGACTGGACCGGGTCACCGAAGAGACCCTGGAGAAGGCTCAGGAAGTAATCGACAAACAAATGCGGGTCGCCCAGGAGATCGCCGGCTTGTTGGGCGAGACCACCGCTGAGACCAAAGTGCAGCTGACCCGGCTGATGAAGCTGATCAGCAATGAAGAAGAGAAGTTGCGATGAGTATGTATATCGATACCGGTTGGGCGAGCCTGAATAAACACGGCGAGGAGCTCTGCGGCGACAATGTCGAGCTGGTCCGGACCGAGGATTCGGTAATGGCGGTGCTGGCGGACGGGTTGGGCAGCGGCGTGAAGGCCAATATCCTTTCCAAGATGACCGCCAAGATCATCGCCACCATGCTGGAGAAAGGGGCCAGCCTGGAAGAGGTCGTCGATACCGTCAGCAAGACCCTGCCGGTCTGTCAAAAACGCAATATCGCCTATTCCACTTTCACCATCGTCCAGGTGAAACAGTCGGGCGAAACCTATATCGTCGAATTCGACAATCCCCGGGTCTTTTACTTCCGGGAAGGCGATCTGGTCAAAACCGACGCCCGGGAGAGCGAGGTTTGCGGCAAGCGGATCAAAGAGACTCATCTCTGGCTCCAGCCCGGAGATGTGCTGGTGGTGGTGTCGGACGGGATCATCCATGCCGGGGTCGGCGAGGTGCTCAACCTGGGCTGGCAATGGGACAATGTCGCCGAGTACCTGCAGCAAATCGCGCTGGTCAAAGAGGGCGATGACGCCCCGCGGCTCAGCCGCTGGCTGTTGGATGCCTGTGATCAACTGTATGCGGGAAAACCGGGCGATGATGCCACGGTGCTTTCGCTGCTGATCCGGAGGCCGCGGCTGGCGACCGTGGCGGTGGGCCCGCCGAAAAACCGCGAGGATGATCCGGTGTTGGTCCGGGAGATCCTCGCCGCGCCCGGCAAAAAAGTGATCTGCGGCGGCACGACCGGAACGATCGTCGCGCGGGCGCTGGGCCGGGAGATCGAGGCCGACCTGGAACATTTTAATCCGGCGTTGCCGCCGACCGGCCGCTTGGAAGGGATCGACCTGGTAACCGAGGGGATTATTACCTTGAGCAAAGTGGCGGAGTATCTCAAAACCATCCACGCGTCCAAAGATCTGCCCCAGGGATTCAATGGCGCGGTCGATCTGGCCAAGGTGTTATTGGAAAGCGATGAGATCCGTTTCCTGGTGGGCAGGGCCATTAATCCGGCTCATCAAAACCCCAGTCTCCCCATTCATTTCGGATTGAAGATGCAGATGGTCGCGGAGATCACCGAGATCCTGAAAGGGTTGGGGAAACAAGTGGAAGTTCAGTATTTATGAGGCACAGCGAACGCCAATGCGAAGTCCGGTTGGCGCTTTGATATATCGGGCATCCGACGAGTATTTCGAGTAGTTTTGCCATTCCAAGGATATTTAGGTTTCACACTTAAATATGAAAATCGACGAAAGGATCAGGTGAGATGGGAGAAGAAGCAATTTTGCAGGAAAAAAAGACCCGGACTGATAGTTCATTATTGCCGCGCCGCCGTTTTGAACGGGTGAACGAGATCATTGACGCCCACGGCAAGGCGCAATCAGCATTAATTCCCATCCTTCAGGAAGTGCAGGAGGAGTACCGTTACTTGCCGGAGGAGATTTTGACTTACATCGCGACGGTCATGGGGCTATCGCCGGCCACCGTCTTTGGCGTTGCTACCTTTTACGCCCAGTTTTCCCTGGAGCCCAAAGGCAAATACGTGGTGAAAATCTGCGATGGAACAGCTTGTCACGTGCGGGGCTCCGATCCGGTAAAAGAAGCCATCCGGAAACGGGTCGGTCTGACGGGCAATAAATTGACCACCGATGACCTGCGTTTCACGGTTGAAACTGTTTCTTGTCTGGGAGCTTGCGGCCTGGCGCCGGTTGTGATGATCAACGAGCAGATCTACGGGCAGATGACTCCCGATGCCATTACGATCATTCTCGATCGAATTCTAGCGGAAGAAGGTGAAGGGAGATGATTGATTCCCGCCAACAACTGAACGAACTTCAAGAAAAATGGAGCCAAGGCTACCAGCGCGAAACGGCGCGTATCCTGATCTGCGCCGGAACCGGTTGTGTCGCCAACGGATCCTTGAAAATATTCGAGGCTTTAAAAGAAGAGGTTGCCAAACAAGGCACTTTTGTGACCGTCGAAATGATGTTGGACGGCTGTTCGGGAACTTCGGTCGTCAAAAGCGGTTGCCATGGTTTCTGCGAGATGGGGCCCCTCGTGCGGATCGAACCGTCCGGAGTCCTCTATACCAAAGTTAAAGTGGAGGATGCCACGGCCATCGTCAGCGCGCTGGTTAATAACGAGGAGCCGGTGAAACATTTATTGTATCATCACCCGCTCACCGGCGAGGTATATGCCGAGGAAGGCAATATTCCGTTCTATAAGAATCAAAACCGGAACGTGCTCGGCCACTGCGGCGTGATCGATCCGGAGGAGATCCGCGAATATATCGCGGGCGGCGGATATCAGGCTCTGGCCAAGGCGCTCACCGAGTCCAGCCCCGAGGCAGTCTGCAAAGAAGTGATTGAATCGGGCTTGCGCGGCCGGGGCGGCGGCGGTTTCCCGACCGGCCGCAAGTGGGACGCCACCCGCATTTCGCCGGGCAGCCAAAAATATGTGGTCTGTAACGGCGACGAAGGTGACCCGGGAGCATTCATGGACCGCAGCGTGATGGAGGGCGATCCCCATAAAGTGATTGAGGGAATGGCCATCGCCGGTTATGCCGTGGGCGCTTCGGAAGGTTATATTTACGTGCGGGCCGAGTATCCGCTGGCTGTTCACAGGCTGAAGGTCGCGGTCCAGGCCGCGCGGGAGCTTGGCTTGTTAGGAAGCAATATTTTGGGAACCGGATTTGCGTTTGATCTGAAGATCAAGGAAGGCGCAGGCGCTTTCGTCTGCGGCGAGGAGACGGCGTTGATGGCCTCGATCGAGGGCAAACGCGGCATGCCCTGTCCCAAGCCGCCGTTTCCGGCGCAGTCGGGTCTGTGGGGCAAGCCGACCCTGATCAATAACGTGGAGACCTTCGCCAATGTGCCGCAGATCATTAGCCGCGGCGCGGCATGGTTCCGTAGCCGGGGCACGGAGAAGAGCCCGGGAACCAAAACCTTCGCCCTGACCGGACAGGTCGCCAATACCGGCTTGATCGAGGTGCCGATGGGCATCACCCTGCGGGAGATCGTCTTCGAAATCGGCGGCGGGCTCCGGGACGGCAAGGAATTCAAAGCGGTGCAGATCGGCGGGCCGTCGGGCGGCTGTCTGACCGAGGAACACCTCGACATGAAACTGGACTTCGATTCGCTGCTTTCGGTCGGCGCCATGATCGGTTCCGGAGGCTTGGTGGTAACCGCCAAGGATACTTGCATGGTGGAATTCGCCCGGTATTTCATGAATTTCACCCAGAACGAGTCCTGCGGCAAATGCGTGCCGTGCCGCGAGGGTACCAAACGGCTGCTCGAAATGTTGCAGCGGGCGGTGGACGGTGAAGGCCGTCCGGAAGATGTCGAGATCCTGGAGGACCTGGCGAACGCCGTGAAGGACGCTTCGCTCTGCGGCCTGGGCAAGACCGCGCCGAACCCGGTCCTGACCATGCTGAAATACTTTAAAGACGAATATCTGGCCCACGTGGTCGATAAACGCTGCCCGGCCGGAGTCTGCAAAGCCTTGTTGGGATACAGCATCAATCCCGCGTTGTGCAAGGGCTGCAGCAAATGCAGCAAAGTCTGTCCGGTTCAGGCGATCTCCGGTGAAATCAGAAAACCGTTCACCATTGATTCGGAGAAGTGCATCAAATGCGGCGCTTGTGTGAGCAGTTGCCCATTCAAGGCCATTGAGGAGGGAGCCCGATGAGCACCAATCAGACCGTAATCGTTGACAATCAAGTCGTTGAAATAAACGGGGAGCAGAGTTTGCTGGAGTTGATCCGCAAGATCGGGATTGAAATTCCGACTTTCTGCTACAATTCCGAATTGAGCATCTACGGCGCGTGCCGGATGTGTGTGGTCGAGCTTGAGGGACGGGGCATTGTCGCCTCCTGCTCCACCCCGCCGGCGCCGGGAATGAAGATCCTCACTAACAGCCCGCGGGTGCAGCGGGCCCGTAAAACCGTTTTAGAACTGTTGCTGGCCAATCACGACCGGGAATGCACCACCTGCGAGAAGAGCGGCCATTGCAAACTGCAGGATCTGGCGGAACGTTTCGGCGTGCGCAAGATCCGCTTCGGCGAACGCGACGTCAAACTGCCGCTGGACGATTCGGGCACCTCGCTGGTGCGCGACCCCAACAAATGTATTCTTTGCGGCGATTGCGTCCGGATGTGCAGCGAAGTGCAGGGGATCGGCGTGTTGAACTTCGCCAACCGCGGCTCCAAGGTCCAAGTGACTCCGGCCTTTCATAAGAATCTGACCGATGTCGATTGCGTCAATTGCGGCCAATGCGCGGCCATCTGCCCGACCGGCGCCATCGTGGTCAAGTCGGAGATCGGCAAAGCCTGGGCCGCCCTGAACGATTCGGGCAAGTTGGTCGTGGCTCAAGTGGCGCCGGCGGTCCGGGTCGCTCTGGGCGAAGAGTTCGGCCTGCCGGCCGGGGAGATCGTCACCGGCAAAGTGGTGGCCGCTTTGAAACGGCTGGGTTTCGCGAAAGTCTTTGATACCTCGATCGCCGCCGATCTGACGGTGATGGAGGAGACCACCGAGTTTCTGGAGCGGGTGGAGCAGGGCGAGCGCCTGCCGCAATTCACTTCTTGCTGCCCGGCTTGGGTGAAATACGCCGAGCATAATGCGCCGGATTTCTTGCCCAATCTTTCATCATGCCGTTCGCCGCAGCAGATGTTCGGCTCGCTGGTCAAGAAGTACTGGGCCCGGGAGCTTGGCAAGAAGCCGGAAGATATCTATGTGGTTTCGATCATGCCATGTACGGCGAAGAAATTTGAGATTACCCGGCCCGAATTCACCACCGACGGCGTGCCCGATGTCGACCTGGTTCTGACCACCCAGGAGCTGGCGCGGATGATTCGCGAGTCGGGCCTGGCCTTCGATAAGGTGGAAGTGGAATCGTTCGACATGCCGTTCGGCTTTACCACCGGCGCCGGAGTAATTTTCGGGGCCACCGGCGGCGTGGCCGAGGCGTCGCTGCGGGCGGCTTATGAGATCGCCACCGGGACCGTTCTGGAGCAGGTGAATTTCGAAGAGGTCCGCGGCTTTAAAGGATTGAAGGAGTTTGCGGTCGATCTGAACGGCACGGAAGTCAAGATCGCGGTGGTCCACGGTTTGGCCAACGCCAAGGAACTGTTGCGCCGGATCCAGAATGGCGAGGCCAAGTACCATCTGATCGAAGTCATGGCCTGCCCGGGCGGTTGCATCGGCGGCGCCGGACAGCCCATCGCCACCGACCAGGAAGTCAAAAAAGCCCGCGCCCGCAGCATCTATCGCGCGGATAAACTGTCGCAACTGCGGAAAGCGCAGGATAATCCGGTCGTGGCCAAGTTTTACGAGAAATGGCTGGAACGGCCCAACAGCCACGAGGCGCATGAAAGCCTGCATACGAGCTATGCGACCCGGGGCCGGATCACCGATGAGGATATTCAGCTGTTGACCAGCGAACGGAAGCACAAAGTGGATCTGGCGGTCTGCGTCGGTACTTGCTGCTACTTGAAGGGTTCCTACAATACTTTGCAGGAATTCATCAAAAAGGCGGAACAGGCCGGCGTGCGGGATCGGCTGAATCTCCACGCCACCTTCTGCCTGGAAGGTTGCAGCGGGGGGCCTTCGATCCGGATCAACGAAGAAGTGATCGGCGGCGTGACCGTCGATCAAGTGGATACGATCTTGAAAGAACGAGTTTTGCCAAAGCTTCCGGTGAAACAATAACGGGGCGGTAACGGCATTCATCATGGCACCCGAATCCTGCCGTTGCTTCCATTGGGAATGGAGTTGAAACGGTCGACCATGATAGTACCCAAGTTTACTTTGAAACGGCTGCCCTTCTATTATCGCTGCCTCTGCGGGGCCGCGGAACGGGGCGAGAATTACGTCTCATCCGAGGAGATCGCCAGAGCGGCTCAGGTCAACGCGGTTCAGGTCCGGAGGGACCTGACCGTGTTTGGCGCCCTGGGCCAGGCCGGCCTCGGCTACCATGTCAATTCGCTCAAGGCCAAGCTGGAAGAGATTCTGGGCTTGAAAAACACCAACGAGGCGGTGCTGGTCGGAGTTGGCCGGCTGGGAAGGGCGATCGTCGATTATACTGGTTTTGAACGCTACGGCTTGAATATCGTGGCTTTGTTTGACTCCGCCCCGGAACTGGTGGGGCAGCGGGTCAGCGGCCGCGAGGTGTTCCCGGTGGCCGAGTTGGAGCATATCGTCAAACGCCTGGGGATCAAAGTCGGGATCATCACGGTTCCGACGGACTGGGCCCAACCTATCGCCGGAATTATGGTCCGGGCGGGGATCAAGGCCATCTGGAACTTTGCCCCGGTTTCTTTGGAAACGCCGCCGGACGTCGTGGTCCGTAACGAGGATCTGGCCGCGGGATTGGCCACGCTGTTCCATTTCCTGGCGGAAAAGGATTGATTCTCAGCAGTTTTGATTCACCGGTTTGAATCCATTCATTCAAACCGGTTTTTTGTTGCGCTTTTTTCGTGTCGCCGCCTACAGGAATTGATAGATATTATTCCGGTTGTCCCGCGCCAGTCCAAAGCGTTGATTCGCCCTCAGATTGATATAGAATTCGGCTTGGATGATAGTCCCGCACGCGCCGGTGAGCAGCGCTTGCCCGTATTGCAGGCCCTTTTGCGGAAGATTGCCGCCGTAGAAGTTATGATAATCCTCGGAATGGAAAAAGGCGGGGGTCCGTTTGGAAAGGCAGGCGTACTCGCCGGAGCAGGCTTCGCCGTCCGGAAGGAGTGTGGTTACGGTCCCGCGGCCGCTGCCATCCCAAGTGAAAGTGGCGGAGATGGATTGCTTCATTCCCGCGGCCGCCAGAGGGCCGGCCACGGGCCACGCCTTTATCAAGAGTTCATTCTCGGAAGCCGGTGGAAAAGCGAATAAGACCATGACGCTCAAAGAGATTCTGTTCACCCGAATCACTCCATTGCCGGACAGTTGAACGGTTCAGCCCTCCGGTATCAGCCAACTCCTGATCCAATCATAATATGAATTGGGCGAACCGAGTATCCTACGAAAGAACCATTCGCGTCTGGGTCTTTAGTCCCAGGCTGTGTCCAAGATGGACCTATATGACCGGGATGTTTCTCTAAAATCCCGGTCTTCCTGGTCATTTTATTCATCCCGGAAGGATTATTCCCATCCGATCGGGAATAATCCGTGGGTTGGATGATTTTGGACGGAAGAACAGAATTGCCATTGGCACAGCGATGGAACGATGGGAATGACCGGCTGAACGAGGAGGAAGAGCATGGAATTGGCGGAATTGCAGGAAGCGAGCCCCGAATGGGGGGTGGCGGCTTTCCTCGATGTGGAGACTACGGGCTTGAATCCCTGGCGAGATGAGGTGATCGAGCTTTCCATTTATCTTTTCGCCTTTGACAGGGCGAGCGGGCGCATTCAGGGGATTCTCGGCCATTATACCGGCCTGCGGGAGCCGGCCTGCGCCATTTCTCCCGGCGCGGCCCGGGTGCATGGCATCACCAAGGATAGCATCAACGGCCGGAGCTTGGATGATGCCATGGTTGAGGCGCTGGTCGCCCGCGCCGAGTTTCTGATCGCGCATAACGCCGGTTTCGATTATTCCTTCGTGCGCAAGCTCTTCCCCAGCGTGGAGCGGAAGGTCTGGTACTGTTCGATGAACGGCATCAACTGGCGGAAGAAAGGCTTTCCCTCCAAGGGACTGCAGAATCTGCTCCGGGCCCATCGCATCGGGGCCGGGACCGCCCACCGGGCCGGCGACGATGTCCGCTCCTGCCTGATGTTGCTCTCCCAGATGAATGGCCAAGGCGTTACATACCTTTTGGAACTGCTCCAGGGGAGAAAATTTAAGGCCGGACCCAGCGCCCATTCTCCCCAAAGCGCCGGAGGGCAAACGAGCTGACGGCGGGTCGCACCGGAAAGTCACCGCCGGAACTGGCTGAAATAGAGATCGTGGTAGAATCCCCCGGCCGCCAGCAATTGCCGGTGGTTGCCGCGCTCGATGATGGTGCCGCCGTGGATGACCAGGATTTGATCGGCTTCGCGGATGGTGCTCAGGCGATGGGCAATCACAAAACTGGTGCGGCCTTTCATCAGCTCCAGCATGGCTTGCTGAATATGCTGCTCGGTGCGGGTGTCGACGCTGCTGGTGGCTTCATCCAGGATCAGGATGGCCGGATCGGCCAGGATCGCCCGGGCGATCGTCAAGAGCTGCCGCTGCCCCTGGCTGAGATTGCCGCCGTCCTCGCTGAGCAGCGTGTCGTAACCCTGCGGCAGCCGTTCGATGAAGAGATCGGCATTGGCCAAGCGCGCTGCCCGCTCCACCGCGGCGTCGCTGGCGTCGAGCCGGCCGTAGCGGATATTCTCGCGCACCGTATCCGCGAATAAATAACTCTCCTGCAGCACGATGCCGAGCGAGCGGCGGAGGCCGTCCTTGGGAAGGGTCCGGATGTCCCGGCCGTCGATGGTGATCGTCCCCCGGTCGATCTCGTAAAAACGGGTCAACAGGTTGACGATGGTGGTCTTGCCGGCGCCGGTCGGTCCCACCAGGGCGACGGTCTGCCCCGGAGCGGCCGTCAGGTCAATATGCTTCAGAATGGGCACCTCCGGCCGGTATCCGAAACAGACGTCCCGGAAGGCCACCGCGCCAGCGGTGACCGGCTCGGTTGGCGCGGACTGATGCTCCTTCTCCGACTCCTCGTCCATCACCTCAAAGACTCTTTCCGCGCCGGCCAAGGCCGATTGGAGCATGTTGAACTGATTGGCCAGCTCGTTGATGGGCCGGCCGAACTGTTTGGCGTAGTTTAAGAAACTGGCAACCACGCCCACGGTGATCATTCCCCGGAGGGCCAGCCAGCCGCCGCCGGTCGCCACGATCGCGAAGACCGCGTTATTATTGATCAGGTTCATGAGCGGCGGAATGATCCCGGCGCAGATCTGGGCTCGGATCCCCACCCGGGTCAAGCGGCTGTTGATCGCTTGAAAATCGGCCACCGCCCGCGCCTCATGGGAAAAGGCCTTGACGACCCGTTGCCCGGAGACGATCTCCTCAATATAGCCGTTCAGGTTGCCGAGCTCTTTTTGCTGCAACGAAAAGTATTTGGCGGTGGATACGGCGATCCGCTTGGCGAGCCAGACGCCGAGGGGCACCACGGCCAGGCAGATTCCGGTCAACAGCGGACTGAGCCAGAGCATCAGGCCGACCGAGCCCAGGATGGTGATGAGGCTCGAGAAGACCTGGGTCACGCTCTGGCTCAAGGAGTTGTTGATGTTATCCACGTCATTGGTCAGGCGGCTCATCAATTCGCCGTGGGTCTGCCGGTCAAAGAAGCGCACCGGCAAGGTCTGCAATTTGGCGAAGAGGTCCTGGCGCAGATCGCGGACGGTGATCTGCGCCACTCCGATGACCAGGTAGATCTGGAACCAAGTGGCCAGAGCGCCGCAACCGTAGATCACCGCCAAAAGCAGGGCGATCCCGCCGAGCTTGCCGAAGTTCACGGCCCCCGCGCCGCCCACCATGCTGTCGATGGCCCGGCCGATCAGGAAAGGCCCTGCCAAGGTACAGGCCGAACTGGCCAACACCAGCAGGAAGACGGCGATCAGCCCGGTTTTTTGCCGCTGCAAATAACCCCATAGCCGCTTCAGCGTGGCCAGGCCGTTCTTGGCCTTGCCTTGCGGCCCCATGAAAGGGACGCCGTGGCGCGGACCGCCCGGCCGCATGCCGGCCATCATCCTGGCCGGCGGCTGAGAAGGTTGCCCCGAATTTTTCTCCGCCATTCAAACCGCCTCCTCGCCCAATTGCGATTGATAGATGTCCTGATAAAGCGCGCAGGATTGCAGCAGTTCCCGGTGGGTGCCGCGGGCGACGATCCGGCCGTCGTCCAGCACCAGGATCTGATCGGCATCGATCACGCTGCTGATGCGCTGCGCGATGACCAGGCAGGTCACGCCGGACATGGCTTTGAGCGCTTGCTGGATTCGGGCTTCGGTACGCAGATCCACCGCGCTGGTGCTGTCGTCCAGGATCAGAATGGCAGGCCGGCGCAAGAGCGCCCGGGCGATCGCCAGCCGCTGCTTCTGGCCGCCGGAGAGGTTGACGCCGCGTTGGCCGAGGACGGTTCCGTAGCCGTCGGGCAGCTGGCTGATGAATTCGTGCGCCTGGGCGGCCTCGGCCGCGGCGCGCACTTCCGCCTCCGATGCCTCCGGCCGGCCCCAGCGGATATTCTCCAGGATGGTCCCGGAGAAGAGCACCGACTCCTGCAGCACCATGCCGATGGCTTGGCGCAGCGCTTCCAGGGGATAATCCCGGACATCGGTCCCGTCGACGAGTACCCGCCCGGCCGTCACATCGTAGAAACGGGGGATCAGGTTGACCAGCGTCGATTTGCCGGAACCGGTCGCACCGAGGATCGCCGTGGTCTGGCCCGGCAGCACCGTGAGGTCCAGATCGCGGAGCACCGCGGCGCCGCCCCCGCCCCGGTAGCGGAAAGAGACGTTTTGAAAGTCGATCCGGCCCTGCCGGATGGCCTGGGCCGCCGGGCGCGCCGGATCCCGAATCGGGGCCTCGGCGGCCAGCACTTCCAGAATGCGGTCGGCCGAGGCCTTGGCCCGGGAGATGGCCATCAGCATGAAAGCCACCATCATGAGGGAGAAGAGGATCTGCACCATGTAATTGATGAAGGCCATCACCTGTCCCACCTGCATGTTGCCGGAATTGACCCGTACCCCGCCGAACCAGACCACGGCGATGACGCCCAGGTTCATCAGGAGAAACATCAGCGGCATGGTCAGCCCGACCAGCCGCGAAGCTTTGGTGGCGATCGCCGTCAAGGCTTCGTTGGCATCGCCGAAGCGCCGCTTCTCGTAGTCGGACCGGACGAAGGCCTTGACCACCCGGACGCCGGCCAGGTTCTCGCGGATGACGGTGTTGACCCGGTCCAGCCGCTGCTGCACCTGGTTGAAGAGCGGGAAGCCCTTGCGGATCACCCCGGTGAGGGCCAGGATCAACAACGGCATGATCACCAGCAGGATGGCGGCCAGCCCGGGATTGATCATCAGGGCCAGGATGATGCCGCCCAGACCCATCAAAGGCGCCCGGACCATGATCCGCAGCATCGCCAGGACCACGTTCTGGAGCTGCACCACATCATTGGTGAGCCGGGTGATCAGCGAGGCCGTCTTGAAGGTATCCAGATTTTCAAAGGAGAAGGATTGCACTTTTTGAAAGAGGTCGTTGCGGAGGTCGGCGCTGAATTTCTGCGAGGCGACGCTGGCAAAGACGGTACAGCCGACCCCGCCGGCCATGCCGATCAGGGTGATCCCGATCATCAGCGCGCCGGTCCGCAGGATAAAGCCCATATCGCCGCCGGCGATCCCATGGTCGACGATCCGCGCCATGAAGGTCGGCTGCAGCAGATCGGCGACCACCTCCACGATCATCAGCAGCGGCGCCAGGAGCGCCGCCTTCCAGTACGGTTTTAAGTAGGATGCCAGTCTTTTCATGAGGTCACTCCTTGATTCGGGGATAGGATGGTCTGGCGCGCACCGGGAGCGAAAAAAACGCAATTAGTTTGACGCCTAAATATTTGACCGGGCCGTTCACTCCGCTTCGGGCCGGGCCAGATTGTCGTGCATCTGGAGGAGGAACCGCCGCAGCAGCACCCGTTCCTCAAGGGTGAAGCCGGCGAAGCATTGGTCGTTCAATTGTTTGTGGACCGCCTCCACCTCCACCCGGATCCTGCGGCCCGCCTCGGTGAGGTAGACCCGGGACACCCGCAGGTCCCCGGGGTCGGGCCGCCGCTCCAGGAGACCGGTCCTTTCCATCCGCTGCAGCATTACGGTGATGGTGGCCGGCGCCACCTGCAGCCGTTCGGCGAATTCTTTTTGGGTGCGGCCGTCCCGCTCCCACAGCATGAAGAGGAGCGGCGACTGCCCCGGGTACAGGCCGAGTTTTCCCAGGAGGGCGTGGGTGCGTTGGCGGTGAATGTTGATAAACTGCCGCAAGGCGTGGCTTAAGGATTGTCGATCCAGCGGGTCCATGGGTCTGCGTCCTCTTTTAGTTAGTCGTCTAATTGATAGCATAGCATGACATTGCAATTTGTCAACCCTCTGTTTTTGAACGGGGCGGAGCATAAGGTTCGGCCGGAAGGGAAGCAGCGACGCCGCCCCCGGCAAGGACCGATTGGAGGACACGGGCAGAACCCCGAATTCCTCAATGATTGGATTGGGTCAGCGAACGGGCATGTTCGGCGGCAGAAAATTCTCCGTGAGCTGCCGGAGAAACGTGTTCAGCCACTGCGCATCCTTCCACAGCCACCGAAGGGTTTCGTTCAGTTACGGAAAGAGCTCGCACAGTAACTGTGCGAAATGGTTTCGTAAGAAAGCGAAAATACGCAGCAACCGGGCGAGCTTACGCAGTAACTGGGCGAGCTTGCACAGCGACCGGGCGAGGAACCACGGCAACTGCGCGGGCATGCGCAACCACTGCGCGAGAATGCACGGTAACGGAGCGAGGATGCGCAGCAGCTGAGTGAACACGCCCGGCGGCTGCGCAAGGATACTGCAATTTGCAATTCTCTCATTTGAAAAATGGAACGATAGGAATATTTGGAATGCTGTAGAATATTAAAATATGATTTGATTTTAGCGGAAATATACTCGCTTTGAGCCATTCATAACGGCGGGGGCGCAATGTCCAAAAAACCAGGCAGAGCTTTTTTGCTTGTCACCAAGGGTTCTCCTCATGGTCAACGGGAATCCTTTTCCATATCCAAAGAGCGTTATTCGATCGGACGGGCTTGGGAGGCTCACCGGCCGGATCTGGCGTTCGTCAGCGCCTACATTTCCCGGAATCATGCCGAGATTACCATGGTGAACGATGGTTATGCGATCACGGATCACAGTAAACACGGGACGGCCGTCAATGGGATGTTGTTAAACAAAAACGAGCCGTATCCGTTGAATCACGGAGATACCATTGATCTGGCCGGAAGCGAGGTTGTATTGAGTTTTTTTATCGAAACTTGTCCGGACGAAACACTGCCGTGGCCTCATCAAAAGGAGACCGATATCGTGCTGGATGAGGCGAAGCGGGAGGTGTTGATTGCAGGCCGGCCGATCGAACTCACCGGCAATCTCTATGCATTATTCCGGCTTTTGTACCGAAACCGGGGATCTGCGGTTGACAGCCTGACCATCAAGAGGACGGTGTGGCCGGAGCGGTGTCAGGAAGCGGGCAGCCCGTTGGTCGGGGATGAGGAAGTCATCGTCCTGGTCAAACGGTTACGGGAAAACTGGGGAAAGATGGGGCATTGATCTGTAATAAACGAGGTTACGGTTATCTGTTGAAATAGCCCGAGAGTCTAGAGTCTAGAGTCGAAAGTCTAAAGTCTAAAGTCTAAAGTCTAGAGTCGAAAGTCTAAAGTCTAAAGTCTAAAGTCTAGAGTCGAAAGTCTAAAGTCTAGAGTCTAAAGTCGAAAGTCTAAAGTCTAGAGTCTAAAGTCTAAAGTCTAAAGTCTAAAGTCTAAAGTCAAAGACTCGAAGTCATCATATCGTTTACGAATCAATGGCGGTTTATGGAGATGAATGCGGATCGTTTTTGCCTGGGATGTATGACCGAAAACAGCGGGACGGATGTTTGTCCCCATTGCGGCTGGAAAAAAACGGCCGTTCCGGAGTCGGCTCTTTTTTTACGTCCCGGCACGGTATTAAAAGGCCGTTATCTGATCGGCCGGGTTCTGGGGTATGGCGGTTTCGGCATTACCTATCTGGCTTATGATCTCGATCTCCACATGAAACTGGCAATCAA
This sequence comes from Hydrogenispora ethanolica, assembly GCF_004340685.1. Classification (NCBI taxonomy): domain Bacteria; kingdom Bacillati; phylum Bacillota; genus Hydrogenispora; species Hydrogenispora ethanolica. The sequence continues at coordinate 16,129 of NZ_SLUN01000039.1, forward strand.
GGAATACCTGCCTCACCACTTGGTGACCCGCACCCTGGAGAGCGCCACCGTCTCGGTTTACAGCGGCGCTGCTAGAGACTGTTTCGCCGCGGGATTGCAAAAGTTCATCACTGAAGCCAGAATGCTGGCGAAGTTCAATGCGCATCCATGCATCGTTTCGGTGTATGGATTTTTTAAACAAAACGGCACCGCGTATATGGTCATGGAGTACGTGGAAGGCATAACCTTTCACGAGTATCTTGATCGAGCCGGCGGAAGGATCGCCTATGATGATGCCGCCGCAATCATGCTCCCGGTCATCGATGCGCTGCAGGAGGTCCACGCCGCGGGAATCCTCCACCGGGACATCAGCCCGGATAATATCTATATGACCAAGTACAATCAGATCAAGCTGCTCGACTTCGGGGCGGCCCGGTATGCCGTGGGGGAGCGGAGCAAAACGGTTTCGGTGTTGCTGAAACCCGGCTATGCGCCGCTGGAGCAGTATCAGACGCATGGCGATCAGGGCCCTTGGACCGATGTTTATGGAGTGGCGGCAACGCTCTACCGGGCAGTTTCTGGAGTGGCGCCTGTGGAAGCGCTGGCCCGGGTCGAAACGGACCCGCTGCGGCGGCCTTCGGAGTTGGGAGCGGCCATACCGCCGGAAAAGGAAGCGATCGTGATCCGGGCTTTGTCCGTCAAGGCCAAAGAGCGCTATCAAACTATGAAGGATTTCCGGGTGGCGTTATGGGGAGTGGAAGCTGCGGCAGGCGTCGACACCGCCGGCGCGGTTCAGCCAAAGCCGGAGCAGCACAGGATCTTTCTGCCGTGGAGCCGGGCAAACGAAGGACTCACGGCCGAGAAAAGCCGGCCGGCGCAGTGGAAACGACATCGCGGGTTGCTGGCCGCATCCGGTTTGTTTTTATTGCTCGCGATCATTGGGATGTTATTTAACCCGCCCTTCAAACCCATGATTCAGCCGGATAAAGCGGTGCAGTCCCAACCGCCCGCTTTCACGGCAGCCAAACCGTCCCCTCCCGTTCCGCTCCCGGAAGGATTGGGGACGGCTCCTCCGGCGACCTCCGAGCCTGTGGAAACAACCCCACCGGCCCAGACCATCTTGCCGTCTCCTCCCCAAGCCGCTTCGACCCGTTCCCTCATGATCTATGTGAGACTCGCCGGGAATGACGCGAATCCCGGGACCAGTTGGAGACTGGCCAAGCGAACGGTCGGGGCTGCGCTCGGTATCGCCAGTCCGGGCGATGCGATCTGGGTGGCTGCCGGGACCTATACCGAAAACATTGAGATCGACAAGGGAATCAAACTATTTGGAGGGTTTGCCGGGAAAGAGAACGGCTTGGAGCAACGGAACAGCGCCGTCCATCCGACAATTCTGGATGGGAATCAACGGGATAGCGTAATGAAAGTCATGCCCGGCGTAACGGATGTAAGGATCGACGGGTTTATCATCCAAAACGGAAAGGCCGAGAATGGCGGCGGAATTAGCTGCATGTCCGGCTCGGAGACGAAAATCAGCCATTCGCTTATTCGGAACAATACGGCGGGCCGGGGTGGCGGAATCAACGCCAAAAACAAAGCCATCTTGACACTGGAGAAGTGCATTGTGACCGATAATACCAGCGACGGCAACGGGGGCGGCATCTTATGTTTCGGTGATTCGCAAGCGACGTTTGCCGGGAATACCATTCGCAACAATACTTCCGACCGCGGCGGCGGGATTTACCTCGACGTGAACTCCAAGGCATCGGTGACCCAGACCATTATCGATCATAATACCGCCAGGGTCCACGGGGGCGGAATATGGTGCGGCAACCTATCGTCATTGACGGTTACCGACACCACCCTATCCGACAACCGGGCGCGTTCGAACGGCGGCGGGATTTATCTATACCGTTCCGGTGAGAGGTTTACCGGGAATATTATCCGGAATAACGCCGCAGAGTGCGGCGGCGGAATCTTCCTTGGTACCGGCTCCGACGCAACCATGGAAAAGAATATCATTGAGCGGAACACAGCCAGCCTCGAGGGAGGCGGAATCTATTCCAAACTGACTCGGCTGTCAGCCGCGGATAACACCATATCCGGTAATCAGGCGGTTTTGGGCGGCGGCGGGATTCACATCAATCAAGGTTCTTCCGAGATCATCCGCAATGTGATTCATCATAACCGGGCTGGCGGGAATGATCCGTCTGAAAATTTCGGAGGCGGCATCGAATGCCGTTCCGCTAAGAGCCTATACCTTGCGGAAAACCGGATTAACGATAATCAAGTAGACTCGGCGGGTACCGGTTATGCCGCGGGCGGCGGTATTTTTATCGATGCCACCGAATCAGCCACGATCACCAATTGCCAGTTTTATAACAATCAAGCCGTCAGCCGCGGCTCGGCCTGGCCTCACGGCGGCGCAATCGCTGTTTCCGGCAAGATCACCAGGGCCAGGATCTACAATTGCGTCGTCGCCGGCAATTCGGCGGAAAACTCTTCAAACCCGCAGGTTTCCGGGAACGGCGGCGGTATCGTCTGCAAGTCAGCGGCTACCCTCGAGGTCATCAACTCGACTCTGGTTAAAAACCGGGCAACCTTCGGCGGAGGTTTGGATATGGCGGGCGATAGCGGCCGGCTGAGCGTCGTCAATACGATTGTGGCCCATAACTCATCCGGTTTCAATGTCCACGAAAAGGCTTCCAACCTGGTAACGGCGCATCATAACTGCTATTTCTCAAACGTTCAATATGACTTTGCCAACCTTGCTTCGGGCACTGGAGACAGGAGCGCCGACCCTAAACTTATCGATTACCCTAACGCCAACTATCGCTTGGATAATGGTTCGCCTTGTATTGATGCGGGGGATGACGGAGTGGTGGGGAAGGATTGGACTGATGCGAGCGGCAGTCCCCGTCTGCTGAGAGCCCATGTCGATATCGGAGCTTTCGAGAGAAATTAGCGGGAATTTGGGAAACCATGCGGACGGTTCGAAGGTCTCAAAGATTTGAGATCTTTTTTTATGTGGGGTTCAGTCTCCTGACCTACTTTATAAAGCGTTGTGATAAACCCTGTCCGAAGGTCGGGATTTATTGCAAAAGCTCAGAAAGCAAGGGGTAAAGTCGTTTGAAAATTTGATTTCTCCGATCAAAGGCTTTATCCCATGGCCTTATAAGCGCAAGTCGTTCCATTTGTTATTTTTTTATCATCCTTTTGTCATGGTACCGGGCGTTGCCGGTGAGTAGAATGGAAATGGAAGTTTTTCTCTCCATTGTCCGGAAGAAAAAGATACCCAAAGGGAAGGTCCGCTCGATGAAGGTTTTATTAGTTGATCAGCAGGCCTTATGGATGGAAGCTATTCAAAACTTACTGACGGCTAACGGGTTTGAAGTAGTCGGAAGAGCGACAAATTATTTAGAAGCTTTCGATAAGGCGAAAACTCTCAAACCGGAAGTAATATTAATGGATGTTCAAATCGGAGAAACCAGCGGAATTGAGATGACCCGGATGATGAGGCAAAATGATCCTGAAATCAAAATCGTAATGTTCACCGAATTTCAGGATGAGATGCATCTTTTCGAGGCAATCAGAGCGGGAGCTTTCGGATATTTGTTGAAAAGCATGAAGCCGGAAAAGTTTCTGGAGTCGTTGAACGGGATCGCGCTCGGGGAGATGCCCTTCGCCTCGGGAATGGTAGCCAAGGTACTCGCGCAATTCGCCTTGCGTGAAAATGAACGGAAAAATGCTGCCGCTGTTTTTCAGGAAATTTCAGCAACGTTGACTCCGCAGCAAATTACCATATTGAAGCTGGTATCCCAAGGGCTGGTCTATAAAAAAGTCGCCCAAAAACTAGGACTTAGCGAGGCCGCCATCAAATATCATATGGGTGAGGTCAAAAGACGGCTGCAACTGAAAAACCGCAGGCAGGCGGTTGCTTATGTATCGGAACTTGAATTGGGCCATGAAATGAAAAGGAATTAACCGGTAAAATTATTTTCCAAAATCAGAGAAATGCATAGTTGCCGTGTTGTATGCTTCTTTTGTCATGGTAGCGGACGTTGCCGGCGCGTAAAGTAAAATGGAAATGGAGGTTTAATTGGATCATTCGAAAAGAAAATCGTTTGCGGGGTGACAAATTTGTCGAAAAAGTATTTATTCCGTATATTGGCATTGATGATGCCGCTGCTTTTCGTTTATCAGAATTGCAACGCCGTACCGACCGCTTCCGACGGGGAATCCCGTTATTTGAAACCGATATTTAAGAAGATCAAACTTCAGGCGGATATCGAGTATGGCAAGGTCATCAATAGCGAAGGCAAGAACCAAAAATTATTGCTTGATCTTTATGCTCCGGATAGGGACAGCGAAAAAAATCGCCCGGCGATCATGTGGATCCATGGCGGCGCTTTTTTGCCGCAGAATGATAAAACCAAAGGAAACATTGTGGCATTGGCAAAAGAATTCGCCGCCAGAGGTTACGTTTCAATCTCCATTGATTACCGGTTGCGCCAAAATCCCCATGAAGATTTTCAAGGCATGTTAAACGATACTGTCAATGATGCCATGCTGGCGCTGGAATGGATCCGAAAAAACGCCGCCGCATACGGCATCGATAAAAACCGGATCATCGTGGGCGGCACCTCTTCGGGTGGGCAAATCGCGGTAAATCTCTGTTATAAAGACCAAGACGATAACGGCCATTGGGATAAGGCCGGCATCATCGCGCTGATTGACTTATGGGGAGGCATCAATCGGGATATACTGGGCGCAATCGACAAAAATGATCCTCCGACTGTGATAGTACACGGGACGAAGGATAAACACGATTCCCTTTGAGCAAAGCGCAAGTTTGGCAGAGCAATTAAAGAATCAAGAAGTGCTATATCTCCTTTATCCGATCGCCGGGGCTGATCATAACCCGATCCATCGCCTCCATGAGATTGCCGATACCGTTTCGCAATTCTTGTATCAAGTAATCAAGGAATGAACACGATGGGTTTCTCTCGCGACAATGCTTATTCCGTCGGAGTGAACACGGGATATTTGACACTCACCGCGGGTTATCGTATGCAGCATTTCATCCTCTGCCAGTTGCAATGATGGCAATTTATGGATACCGGATTCCCGCTCAAGCTGAACCCTCTGGCAAGTTGCCGCCGGCCGGACGAGGATAAGGGATTGAAGAACATTTCAAAATCGCCGGAGGCGTTTTTTTTATTAGTGGTAAACGAGCGATAAAAAGGGTTGCTCGCGCAATTCGTATGTCCGGAAACCGTGCCCCAAGAAAAAAACGCTCAACTTTTGAGACGTCTCCGTCGAAAGTATGACTTAAGAGAATATACTGCACCATGACGAAAGATTTATGACATTTCCATTAAAATCCTTGACAGTTCCGGTGGCAACACCTAAAATATACCAATACGCTCACGAAAAGGAATCTTCCGTAAAAATTTGGTTCCATTGAGAGATTCCAATTCGGGCGGTTGATCGCGATGCGATTGTATACTGTATTCGCAACCGTTCGCCGCCATAGCAGGTAGACGCCCAGACAGTAAAGGAGCATGATGATGGGGCTTGGCAATGTGGAAAGGATGAAGCGGCTGCCGGGGTTTCTGGCGCAGTATGCCGATTTGCCCCGCGAGTTTTATGTGCTGTTTCTGGCGCGGGTGATCAACGCCGCCGGCAATTTCGTCAATCCTTTTTTGACGCTGCTTTTAACCGACAAGTTGGGCATGAGGCCGGACCAGGCCGGCTGGTATGTGATGCTGTCGATGCTGGTCCAAGCGCCGGGTGTGATCATCGGCGGGAAGCTGGCGGACCGCTGGGGCCGCAAAGCCGTGCTGGCCGGCTCCCAATTGCTGTCGGCGCTGCTCCTGTTGGCCTGCGCGTTTATTCCGAATATGCATTGGCTGCCGTGGCTGTTGATCGCCTCCAGCGCCTTTAATGGAGCGGTGCGTCCGGCCAACAGCGCCCTGGCCGCCGATCTGACCGATGTCGCCAACCGGCGGACCGCTTTTTCCTTTCTCTATCTCGGCATCAATATCGGGTCGGCCATCGGGCCGCTGGTGGCCGGCCTGTTGTTTCGGGACCATATGAAATGGCTGTTCATCGGCGACGCGCTGACCACCCTGGTGGCGATGGGATTGGTCCAGTTCATGGTGGAGGAGCGCTTTGGGCACCAGGCGGTTCCCGCGGCGGCGGCCCAGGAAGAATTGGCCCACCCCGACGAACGGCCGGAGACCGGTCCTTTCTGGCGGGTGATGGGGCGGCGGCCGTATCTGACGGCCATGCTGCTGTTACTCGGGGTGTACAGTTTTGTATACAACCACCATGCCTTCGCCTTGCCGTTGGATCTGAACCAGAAGTTCGGCTCGGCAGGCCCGGCCTACTTCGGCATTCTGGCCATGGTCAATGCGTTGGTGGTCGTCTTCTGCACCACCGCTATCGTTTGGCTGACCCGCCGGATACAAACCCTGCAGTGCGTGGCCCTGGCCGGGGTCCTGTACGGTTGCGGCTTCGGGATGTATTTATTCACCCGGACCCTGCCCTGGTTCATCGTGGCCACCATCATCTGGAGCGTCGGCGAGATCCTTGCGGCGACCAGTAATGGCGTATATATCGCCTGTCACGCGCCGATCAGCCATCGGGCGCGCTTCAATGCGCTGGAGACTTTCTCACAAGGAGTGGGAAGCTGTCTGGGGCCGGTCCTCATGGGTAAGTTCATCGCCAGCCACGGCATTGACGCGGTCTGGCCGCTCACCTTTTTCTTGGCTTGCTCGGCCGCGCTTTGCATGTCCGGTCTCGGCATCCTGGAAAAACGGCGTTGCGCGGCGGGCTGAGCGCGCCAACCACTCTTTGGCGCATGGAATATCCGGAGGTAAGAATTGCAGCGCGGGGATTCCTTTCGGTTCGCTTATCAAATGAGACATGACTGCAGGCGGGAATGATCCCACAACCGCAATCGGGAGATGAAGAGGATGGAGTATCTAACGCTAGAAAGGCTGGATCGGGCGGAGTATCTGAAGCCGTCGGCCTTCATCGATTTCCATCAGGAGCAGGTGGCGGCGGCCGCTGAACGCTTGGCCGGAGCGTCGTCGGATGAGATCGCCAAAGTCCGGGCGGCCTACGAGTTCGTCCGCGACCGGATCAGGCATTCCTTCGACTGCGATGCGGCAACCGTCACCTGCAGTGCCTCCGCGGTATTGCGGGAAGGCCACGGGATCTGTTACGCCAAGGCGCATTTGTTGGCGGCGCTGTTGCGATGGATGGGGATTCCCACCGGCTTTTGCTATCAAAGGCTATTGCTGTTCGATGACGATCCCCGGATCGTACTGCATGGCTTGAATGCGGTCTATCTATCGAGTCTGGAGCGGTGGATCCGGTTGGATGCCCGGGGCAATAAAACCGGGGTTAACGCCCAATTCGCCATCGAAAAAGAACAATTGGCCTTCCCGGTCCATCCCGAATCGGGCGAATCCGACAACCGGGTCGTATATGCCGAGCCCAACCCCAAGACGATTGCGGCGTTGCAACGCTCGCATAATCTGACGGAGCTGTTGCAAAACCTGCCGGGGGAGATTTGAGTCGGACAAGGAGCGCCGCGCTGACCAGGAGTTTCCGGCTCGAAGTTGCTTCGTAAGCGATTTGGATGTTTCGCCGGCAGAAATACGAAGTCATGAAATGATAATGCTTGATCAAAAAAACCGCCGAGGCGGTTTTTTTGATCAAATGAAGTGAAAGCAAAGGCAAGCTTAAATAAGGATATGTCGCCTTCATAACTTGTCTTTGAGAAACGTCCCCAATTGGGTATCGACATTCCGGATGTGGCCGTTTAACCATTCTACCACGGTTCGATTGGTGAGAATGATAATATTCAAACCGGGGCCTTCTTTTTCAAAGGTCGCTTTTAATTCGGCGATCTTTTTAATGAAGAAAGTATGCTGCGTCTTTTGTTCGTTGTATTTGGGAGCGGGATAGGTGTAGCGCTGCATCAGAGCCTCCTCGTCCCGAAAATGGGTAATCACGTACTCTTCTAGGAATGCCAACGCCTCGCCAATGACCTGCCTACCTTTTCCCTGATTACAGGCTTCCAACAATTGATCGATCCGGCGGTACAATTCTTTGTGCTGATCATCGATCTGCGTCACGCCCACCGCCAGATTGGGAGTCCATTGAATCGCCATGATGTCAACCTCCTTATTCCATTGGATGTTTGATATATCTAAATGAAGTATCGGCAATTTTGCGCGAAGACTAAGTACAGTTTTTGCACCGGAAACCATAACAGGTAGAGATTCCAACATTAGGCACTTTTAATGTTCAAGCTCAATGAAGGAATATTCGAAGTTGCGGAGAAATAACGTGAAACAAATTTGTAATAATTAATTTACATTATTGAAGTCGACTTACCGTTAAAAAATCCATTCACAATGAGGTTTATGCCATGGCTTTCAATAAGCTGAAGGGTTTAAGCATCTCGTGGAAGTTTACTTTGATCTACTTTGTTTTGTTGATGGTGCCCACCGTTTTTATCGGAATCAGTGAGTATCAGAATATGGTTCAATCGGCTAAGCAACAATCCGATCGGAATAGTAGCGAGCGGATCTTTCAGTTAAAGCAGAATATTTTATATACGATCAAAAATGCCGAGAATATCGCGGAAGAGATCGTCTTCAGCAGCGAATTGCAAGCCTTCTTGGACAACGATTTTTCATTCAGTCCCGCTGAAATCGACAATTTTATCTACAATTTTCAAAACAAATTGATCAATATCAAACATTTATATCCCAATAAGTTTTATAAGATCAGGGTGTTTACCAGCAATCAGTCCACCGAGGAAGCTTATGATATCCTCTATTCCCTCCGGCGAATCGCAGCCAAAGATTATTATCGCGTGCTAATGAACTCCTCGGATAAAATGATTTGGGGGGACATGAAGAAAGCGGAGGAGTTTTATGATGTGAATGCAAACATTAACCCTAAGCAGAACAAGAGCATCGTGATTCCCCTGTATGAAAGGATTACGCCAGTGATATCGAATCAATTGATCGGCGTGCTGGAAATCGATATCCTGATTGAAAAGATGTTCGGGGATCTAAATGACTTGCGCCTGGGCGAGCAGGGGTTTATTTATGTATTGGACCGGAACGGCAAGACGATCAGTCCGATTCGTAACAGCCGTTTGGCAGAGCAGATTCATTTAAAGATGTTCCCGGGTGCTAACGGCGTCAAAGAGATCCGGTTCAACAACCAACGTCATCGGGTGGAATATGAAACCATCAAGGAGACTGATTATAAAATTTTGGCGGTGGTTCCGGAAAAGGAAATATTACAAGAAGTGATCAAGCAGAAAAATATGTTAATTTATATCATTTTGGCGGGGATCAGCGCCGTTTTTTTGGTCACTTTTCTGACCACCAACTTTTTGTTTGCCCGGTTAAAAGTCCTGGTAAAAATGATGAAACGGATTCAGAGCGGCGAATTTGACGTCCGGGTTGAGGAACGGGGAAACGATGAGATCGGGGATTTGGCGCGCAGCTTCAATCAGATGGCGGAGAAGCTCGAAGAAGTGATGCTCAATCTGATCGAACAGGAAACCGCCCACCGGGATGCCGAGATCCGGGCTTTGCAATCTCAGATCAATCCGCATTTTCTCTTTAATACCCTGGAAAGTCTGCGCATGGAATGCGAACTGCGGGAAGAATACGATTTGGCGGATGTTCTCACCTCGTTAGGCAAATTATTCCGTTATAACATCAAATGGACCAATCGTCTCGTCCCTTTCAAACAAGAGATCGAACATATCCGAAATTACGTGACGGTAATGAAAGTCCGGCACCGTGAAAAATTCCAGTTTCATGAGGACATTCCAGAAGCGCTTTTAGACTATCTGGTGATTAAAATGATGTTGCAACCGCTGGTGGAAAACTGCTTTTATCATGCTTTCAAGAATTTGGAAGGGATTTGGAAGATCACCATCCATGGCCGGGTCGCGGGGGAGAATCTTTGGATTGAGATCACGGATAATGGCGTCGGAATTGAAGCGGAGCGGCTGGAACGGATCAACCGCGGATTGACCTCAGGGAATGATTCGGAGATTGATAAAAAAACCGAGGGTTTTATCGGGCTGTGGAATGTGGATAAACGGATTAAAATGCAATTTGGTATCGAATATGGCATTACATTGGAGAGTGCAATCGACCTCGGAACCAAGATTGTGATCAAGTTACCCGCTGCGCATTGAATCTATGCGAAGGAAGTGGTTTTTCATGTATAAAATTCTGATCATCGACGATGAGGAGATCATTACCAGGGGTATCAGAGCGATCATTGAACGGGGAAATATCCGCTATTCCGAGATTCGTGAGGCATCAAACGGCAGGGATGGGCTTGAAGCCATCCGCGGTTTTCAGCCGGACATTGTGATCACGGATATTCGCATGCCCTATTTGGATGGCCTGGAATTGATCTCCCAGGTCCATCAGGACGGTTGCAAACGGCCTATCTTTATCATTATCAGCGGTTATGATGATTTCAACTACGCGAAACGGGCGATCAAATACGGAGTGAAGGAGTATTTATTAAAACCGATCGTGAAAGAAGAATTCCTCCAACTGTTGCAACATATTACTCAGGAATTGGACGATAACATCCAACGGCATGAAGCGGAACTGGTGAAGAACATGCAAAGCAAGGTGGGGGTGGAACTACTCAAAGAAAAATATTTCAATTCGCTGATTCATGGTACCTATTATGATGAAAACACGGTATCCAAGCAACTGCTTCAATTGGGGGTCGACCTTTCGTCCGATCGGTTCAAGATCCTGGTGGCGGAGTACCGGCTCCAAGATCATGATTCATGGAAAGCATGGGACGAGATGGAGCGGGTGGCTCTCAAAGAAGCCGTCGATGAAGGAATTTCCGGAATCGTTAATGGGTTTTGGAGCTTTTATGACTCGGGCTTGCGTTTAGTAATTTTGTTGGGCAACCCGGAAAGCTTTTTAATTGAAGCTCACATCAAAAAGGTTACTGATCAGATTACCCGTATTTTAAACGCTCAGCTGCCCGTAGCTACTTTCTATGGAGTCGGCAACAGCGTTACGGGCCTTGTCCATATCCAAAAATCATACCATGAGGCATTACATCTGGCGCTTTATAAGATCTTTCGTGAGCCGGGCGGAATCATGTATTACAAAGATGCCGGTGAGGAGGAGGTCAAGGATTATGTGAATTCGGTCAATTATTTGAAACTCATCAGTGAAATTGAGCTTGGGATGAATAAAAATGTCGGGATGATGCTGGACGAATATTTTGAGCAATTGGCTTTCCATAAAGGTCCGATTGCCAGATTGGTGAGTTTTTACGAGGAATTCAATAAGTATATGTACGATTACTTTACCGAAAAAGGGATTGATTTTTCCATCATTTTTGAACCGGGGGAGGATGATTTTCGTGATTTAGATTCGTTTTGGGCGATTGACCAGTTAAAAACCTATTTAAAAGAGTATTTAACCAAGATCGCCGAAACCATATCCACCTACAAGAGTAACAGCCCGGACCGCAAGATTATCGAACAGATCATCCGTTATATGCGGGAGAACTTCGATAAGGAGATTAATTTAAACATTGTTGCCGACCATTTTGGTAAAAATAATAGCTATTTAAGCGTCTTATTCAAAAAGGAGACCGGCCAGAACTTTTTAGATTACCTTACGATGATTCGGATGGAAAAGGCCAAAGAGTTATTGGCGCAGCATCGGTACAAGATTCAAGAGGTTGCCGGCAGAGTCGGTTACTCCAATGCGAAGCATTTTTGCATGGTATTCAAAAAAGTGGTGGGAATCTCCCCGACCCAGTATCGCGAGGAAAGTTTTTCTTAAATATGAGCCGCCTTTCAGGCGGTTTTTTTATATTATGTCATATTTAAAAGCGTTATGATAAACCCTGTCCGAAGGCCGGGGTGAACACAAAAGCTCAGAAAAGCAAGTGATAAAGTTGTTTTTGAGTCCACTGAAAGGATGATTTCCGAATTGGAGACTTTATCACATGGCTTTTAAAAGAGCGAATGGGAGAGTGGCGGTCTAAAAAATGCAAACCAAATCTAAAAAAGCGAGACCTTTTTCTCTTTAGAGATGGCCTATAATGAACTTGTAACTGAAAGTTAAGTCGATTGTAACCGGTTCTCGCTTGAAAAACTCAAATCACCTGCGCGCGAGGGAGTGTTCTGATGAAAAAAGCGATTGCGATTCATACGGCATTATTGACAATCTTTCTGGTTACGATTGTTTCCGGGAATATTTCTTCAGCAGAGAGAAAATTCAAGATTGGGATCACCCATTATGGATTAAAAAACGAATACACCATTTTATTGAGTAAGGCGCAGCGAGAAACGGCGGCCAAATTCAATGTGGATTTGGATATTTTTGACGGCAATTACGATGTGAAAACCCAATATGACAATTTTGATTATATGATTGCTCAGCGTTATGACGCCATCATTTTTACTCCGGTCGATGTGGATGCCATGGCGGACGCGGTAGAGAAAGCGGTGCGTAACGGCATACCGGTCATCGGCGTCAATACCCAGGTGAATAGCGATAAATTGACTTCGTATATCGGGTCCAATGACATCTCCGCCGGAGAAATGGAAATGACTTATTTGGCCAAGAAAATGGGCGGACGCGGCAACATTGTGATTATCGAGGGGCCGATCGGCAGTTCGGCTCAGGTTCAACGCAGAAGAGGTATCCATAATGTCCTGGCAAGATATCCGAAGATTAAAGTTCTATCTGAAAAAACCGCCAATTGGTCCCGTTCCGAAGGCTTCACTTTGATGGAAAACTGGCTCAAGGCTTTTCCCGATAAGATTCAAGGCGTTTGCGGCCATAATGATGAAATGGCACTGGGGGCGATAAAGGCTTTGGAAAGGAGGGGATTAAAAGTCCCAGTGGTAGGCGTGGATGGCATTTACGACGGATTGCAGGCCATCAAGGAACGGCGCTTGACCGCTACTTGCTTTCAGGATGCTCAGGGCCAAGGTTCCATGTCGGTAGAGGTGGCAGTCAAATTTCTCAAAGGGGAAAAGGTGGCGAAGAACTATTGGATTCCTTTTGAATTAGTAACAGCCGAAAACGTGGCTCAATATTTTGCCAGGCGAAAGTAGCAAGTTCCTTTGAAAGACATACGGATTGTGTGCAATCCAGGGCCGTAATCGCTTGAAAGATATTACTGAATGGGAGATGGTGGCATGAGTTCAATAGCAATCGGCTCGGATGAAGCCGGGTTTGGCTTAAAAGAAAAAATTCGGCAGTTTTTAACGGATATGGGCTTTGAAGTGAAGGATTACGGGGTATATGACACCCAACCGGTACTCTATCCGGACATCGCCGTTCGAGTGGCGCAGGCGATCGCCGCCGGACACCATGAGCGAGGAATCCTGGTTTGCGGCACCGGAATCGGTATGGCCATCGCGGCCAACAAAGTTCCCGGAGTAAGAGCGGCGGTCTGTCACGATCCGTATTCAGCCGAGAGGGCCCGTAAAAGTAATGATGCGCAGATTATGGCCTTAGGAGCCCGGATCATCGGAGAGGAACTCGCCAAACTGCTCGTCACCACCTGGTTACACTCCGAGTTTCAAGGCGGGGGTTCAACCCCAAAAGTAGCCAAGATTACGGAATATGAAAGAATTTTCTGGAACAAGCAGGATGTGTAGCGCCGTTTCATTACAGAGTTTTTCATCAGAATTTCAATAAAGTCGGGAGGATGCGATATGCAAAGAATCATCAATGACCCGGAACAAGTGGTCGAAGATATGCTGGCCGGTTTTGTAAGAACCCATGCCGATCTGGTTGCCCCAACCGATAATCCCAGAGTTATCAAGTATGCCAAAGCGCCAATTCCGGGAAAGGTCGGGGTGGTAACCGGCGGCGGTTCGGGCCATAAGCCGGCGTTCATCGGCTATATCGGCAGGAATATGGTGGACGCGGTGGCGGTGGGTGAAATTTTTTCCTCTCCGACGGCCAAAGCTTTTTATGATGCATTTAAAGCGGCCGATTCCGGCAAAGGAGTGGCTTGCCTGTACGGCAATTATGCCGGTGATAACATGAATGTCAAAATGGCAATCGAGCTGGCTAAGGAAGACGGAATTGAAGTGAAGACCGTGGTCGCCAATGATGATGTCCCTTCGGCTCCCAAAACTGAACGCGCCAAACGGCGTGGGGTGGCCGGGGAAGTATTGATGTGGAAGATTGGCGGGGCCATGGCCGCCAGGGGTGGCAGTTTGGACGAGGTGATCCGGGTAGCGCAGAAGGCGATTGATAACACTCGCAGCATTGGAATCGGCTTGACTCCTTGCACCATTCCGGCGGTCGGCAAACCGAACTTTACGATCGAAGCCGGCACGATGGAGGTGGGAATCGGTCATCATGGCGAACCGGGAATTCAAGTCTGTGAACTAAAGACTGCCGATGAGATGGCTGAGATGATGCTCGACGTGGTACTGCCGGATCTCCCCTTCGCCGGAAACGACCAAGTAGTGGCGCTAGTGTCGGGCCTAGGCGCGACCCCGGTGATGGAACTTTACATTCTATTCAACAAGGTAGCGGAAATGCTTGGCCGGGAAGGCATTACAATTTACCGGTCCTATGTCGGCAATTATTTTACATCTTTAGAAATGATGGGAGTAACCCTCACCTTAATGAAACTGGATGACGAGTTAAAGCTGCTCGTCGATGAAGAAGCCGAATCGATGGGATTGAAACAGTTCAAACGATAAACCGCGCGATTTCAGCGGAAGAATGGGACCTCCGCCGGGTCGAGCCTTGGCGGAAATTCTTCCGGAAACTGTACACAGGAGGAGGAAGAAAATGGACCATTTTTTAAACGATGAAGGGTTGTTCGTGGTGAACTCCTTGATCGTTGCGATCCGGCAGAATAAGGAGTATCTGAGCGAGATCGACGGGGCCATCGGCGATGGCGACCATGGGATCAATATGAATAAAGGGTTTACCCTTTGCAAGGAGCGACTGGGAGATACGCAGGTCAGTTTGACGGTCGGCCTCAAAACCCTGGGCCGAATTTTGCTCACGGAGATTGGCGGCTCGATGGGACCATTATATGGCACCTTCTTTATGGAAATGGCCAAGGCTTCCGAGGGGAAAGAGAGCATCGACAAAACGGTCTTCGGGGCCATGTTAGACGCCGCATTGGCGGGAGTGCAGTCTCTCGGGAATGCCCGAGTCGGTGATAAAACCCTTCTGGATACGCTGTTCCCGGCGGTCGAGGCCTACCAGACGGCGGTGGCGGAGGGACGCAGTTTCAGTACGGCGCTGGAGCGGATGCGGACGGCCGCGGAAAAGGGCAAGGAATCCACCCGCGACTTGGTGGCCAAGGTCGGCCGCGCCAGCCGGCTGGGTGAACGTTCGCGGGGCGTGTTGGATGCCGGCGCCACTTCATGCTACTTGCTATTATCCGCCATGGCGATTTCTATCACGGAATATTTGGCTCGGAGTTGAACGGAATACGAAAATATTTTCCGAGATAACGCATTCATTGTTGTTTTGAAAATATGAAGCCGTTGCAAAGGAGTCAATTACAATGACCGAAGCCGTTTTACTGAAAGTCGACAACATTACGAAGACATTCCCCGGCGTGAGGGCTTTGGATGGCGTGTCGCTGACTTTGAAAAGAGGGACCGTTCATGCGCTGTGCGGCGAAAACGGCGCCGGGAAATCCACCTTTATGCACATTCTGATCGGGATGTATGCCAAAGATTCGGGAGAGATTATCTTTCAAGGGAAGAAGGTCGATTTTTCCCTGCCCAAACAAGCGCTTGACGCCGGGATCTCCATTATTGAACAGGAACTGACTCCGATCTACGATATGACGGTTGCCGAAAACATTTTTTTAGGGCGGGAACCGGTTCGATCCGGTTTTATTGATTATCCCCGGTTGAACCGGATGGCTACCGAAGTCCTGGCGGAACTGGATGTGCAGATCGATCCCGCCAAAAAAATGAAATATCTGAGCTTGGCCGAGATTCAGCTGGTGGAGATCGCCAAAGCCATCTCCTACGATTCGGAAGTCATTATCATGGATGAACCCACTTCGGCGATTGGCGAGAAAGAGGTCGACAATCTTTTCAAAATCATCCGCTTAATGAAAGCGAAAGGGAAAGGCATTCTTTACGTCTCCCATCGGCTCAAAGAGGTCTTTACCATCGCCGATGAAGTGACGGTGCTCCGGGACGGCAGACATGTGGCGACGGAATCGATCCAGAACATCGACCCGAATCACTTGGTCAGCCTGATGGTCGGCAGGAAGATTGGGGAAGAGTATGTCAAGGAGTCCCGACCCGTTGCAGAAACGGCCTTATCCGTAAAAAACCTGTCCCGCCGGGGAAAGTTCAGGGATATCAGCCTCGAACTGAAGAAAGGAGAAGTACTTGGGGTCTTCGGATTGATGGGCTCCGGCCGTTCCGAGTTTCTCCAGGCTTTATTCGGCTACGATCCGGCCGATGAAGGCGAAATATCCATCGCCCAACAGCCGGTGAGGATTGCCAAGACCGCTGACGCCATCCGACAGGGTCTGGCCTTGGTAACGGAGGATCGCAAAAAGATGGGTTTGGTCTTAACGCAGTCCGTTAAGGAAAATATCTCCCTGGCTTCGTTGAAACGGCTGACTCGCCGGATTTTTATCAACCGCAAAGCCGAAAAGAATGACGCTTCCGAAATGATCGCCAAGTTCGCCATCAAAACCGCGGGAATGGAGCACCTCGTCAAGAACTTAAGCGGTGGCAATCAACAAAAGGTACTGCTGGGACGGTGCTTGCTGACGGCCCCGCAGATTCTGCTGCTGGATGAACCGACCCGCGGCATTGACGTAGGAGCCAAAAGGGAGATTTACAAGTTCATCTCCGATTATACCCAGAGTGGTAAGGCGGTGATCATGGTTTCGTCGGAAATTCCGGAGATCCTCAGCATGAGTGACCGGATCATTATCTTCAAAAACGGGCGGATAACCGGAGAATTGTCAAAATGCGAGGCGACTCAGGAGATTCTGCTCCATCTGGCTTCCTAAGAAACCGGCAACCGTAAAGTTCCGGCCGCTCAAATTGGATAAAAAGGAGTGATTATCGATCATGGAAAAACAAATTGCCGCCAAGCCAATGAATCTTGCTTTGGATAAAGAAAGAATCAGATATCTCTTCGCCAATTATGGAATCATCTTTGTCTTTGCGCTGTTATGCGTGGTTCTCTCCTTTGCCAGCCCGTATTTTCTGAAGGAAAAGAACATCGTCAATGTCCTGCGCCAGACATCGATCAACGGGTTGCTCTCGATTGGAATGACTTTCGTGATTTTAACGGGCGGGATCGATCTATCCGTGGGCTCCATCCTGGCCTTCTCGGCGATGGTGGCGGCCTCGTTCTCCAGCGCGACCTTTTCGGCGCTCGGCGGCCATGTTTATTCTCCGGCGCTTGCCTATTCCATCAGTTTGGGCGCAGGCTTGGTTTTGGGTCTGATCAATGGCGTTTTCATCGCCAAATGGAAGGTCGCTCCCTTTGTGGTAACCTTGGGCATGCTGAGCATGGCCAGAGGGTTGACTTACATTTATAACGATGGAATGCCCATCCCCAACATTGACCCATCATTCTTGCCTATCGGGCAGGGCATGTTTTACGCGATACCAGTGCCGGTGCTCATCTTTGCCGTAGTCTTCATCATCGCCTGGCTCATTTTATACCGGACCCGGTTCGGCCGTTATGTTTACGCGGTGGGCGGCAATGAGAAGAGCGCCAAACTTTCCGGGGTGAACACCCGCTTGATCTTCCTCTGCGTTTATGGCATCTGCGGACTGCTGGCAGCCCTGGGGGGCCTGATTCTGACCGCCCGGACCACCGCCGGGCTGCCCCAGGCTGGCGTCAACTATGAACTGGACGCCATTGCCGCAGTGGTCATCGGCGGCACCAGCTTAAACGGCGGACAGGGGACACTGACCGGCACCTTATTCGGCGCTTTGATCATGGGGGTCATCAATAACGGCTTGGACCTCCTCGGAGTCTCATCCTATTTCCAGCAGCTGATTAAAGGCGCCATCATCGTCCTGGCGGTATTGTTGGACTCTTTCCAAAAAGGCGGCAATAAAGACTGAATCCTTAAGTCCTTGGTATAAAACATTGCATACCGCTCATTAGTTGAGAAACTTTCCGGGTTGTCAGCCTCGTTCAAAAGCGGCTCCTTATAAGGAGGTGAAAAAACCCCAATTATACTATAACCCAGTTTTATTTTCCCGGCAACCAAAATCAATTGAGGGAAAGGTAGGATGAAGAATGAAAAAGACTCGAAGCGTCATCGTATTATTACTGGTATTGACCCTATTAATCAGCATCTTTGCCAATGTCCAAATCCTCGCGGCGAAAAAAGTTTATAAGATCGGAGCGGCCGTCTATGGTTTAAAAGCCGAATATATGCGCTTATGGACGACTGCGCTGGAGCGGCATCCGGCGGTAAAAAACGGTACGGTGAAGATTACCGTGTTCGACGGAAAATACGATGCCTCCGTCCAGCAGAGCCAGTTTGAAACCATGGTTACCCAGGGATTTGATGCCATCCTGTTCGTACCCATCGATATTCAGGCGGGAGCCGCGGCGGTGGAAGCGGCTTATCAAGCGCGGATTCCGGTGATTGGTTCGAACACCCGCGTGAATAGCGATCATTTGACCTCCTATATCGGTTCGGATGATGTCAAAGCCGGCGAAATCGAGGCCGAAGCGGTCCTGAGCAAGATCGGCCACAAGGGGAACGTGGTCATCATCGAAGGGCCGATCGGCCAATCGGCTCAGATCGAAAGAAGAAAAGGAAATTTGAATGTGATCCGGAAATACCCGGCTGTGAAGGTCCTTGAGATGAAGACCGCCAACTGGTCGCGCGCCGAGGCGTTGAGCCTGATGGAGAACTGGCTGAATGCCTATCCGGGGAAGATCAACGGCGTGATCGGCCAAAACGATGAAATGGCCCTGGGAGCGATTCAAGCCATGAAACAAGCGGGCATCGACCCCAAAACCATCCCGACGGCGGGAATCGATGGCGTGACCGACGCTTTATTGGGAATTAAAAGCGGCGAACTGGCCAGTTGCACCTTACAGGATGCAACCGGACAATCGCAAGGAGCTTTGGATTTGGCGCTCCGGGCCTTGATCGGAAGTAGCTACAAACCGCAAGCCGATTGCTGGAAAGACATGGTGTGGGGTAAAACCATGCAGAAAGTCTATAATGTGCCCTGGGTTCCCGTGACCAAGGATAATGCCGATAAACTGCTCTCCCAACGGAAAGTGGATACCAGCCGGTAACCGATAGGATAAGCAACGATATGATCCTTGACCTAACCTAAGGTGATGCGAATCACGTCGTTGCCTGTAGAAGACGGAAGCTTTACGTAGAGAAAAGTGCCCGAAGTTCAGCTTCTTCGGGCCTTTCTTTCCGATATGAAAGGGGATATCAGCATGAAAGAGTTTAACGGTTTTGATAAAAACTTTAATCTGGATCAAAAAGTCGCGCTGGTCACCGGAGCCGCCAGCGGGATCGGCAAAGCCATCGCCACGCTGTTCGCGGAGAAGAACGCCGCTCTGATTCTGGTGGACCGGCTGCCTGAAGTGAAAGAAGTCGCGGCTTCCCTGGGGGAACTGGGCGTAAAAATCCTGCCGCTGGTGGTGGATGTAACCAGCAATGAAAGTATCCGCCAGATGGTTGGCGATAGCATCAAGACCTTCGGGAAGATTGACATCCTGGTCAACTGCGCCGGAGTGGTATTCCTGGACGACGCGGAGAATTTGCCGGAGAATGATTGGGATAAGACCATGGCCATCAATTTGAAGGCGCCGTTCATGATCGCCCAGGCGGTGGGGAAAACGATGATTCAGCGGAACGGCGGAAAAATTATTAACATTGCCTCCCAAGCCGGGGTGATCGCCCTCGACAAGCACGTTGCCTATTGCGCCAGCAAGGCCGCGATCATCGGCATGACCAAGGTCTTGGCCATTGAATGGGCGGAATTTAACATTCAGGTCAACGCGGTGTCGCCCACCGTGATCCTGACGGAACTCGGCAAGAAGGCCTGGGCGGGCGAGGTCGGAGAAGCGATGAAAAAGAAGATTCCGGCCGGCCGGTTTGGCTATCCGGAAGAGGTCGCCGCCGGCGTGGTCTTCCTGGCCAGTGACGCGGCTGATATGATCACCGGGGCCAATCTGGTCATCGACGGCGGTTATACCATCCAATAACCAATGGTGTTTGACGGGGCTGTCTTTCCGAACCCAAAGACAGCCTCATTTTATTGTTCATTGAAAAAATCTCCTGGCTGTGGCGAATTGGAAAATACGGCTTCCTCTAAAACGCAATCCCGCATTTGAAAGCTTGATAGGCTATGACAGGCCGCGTGGAATACTCTTGTTGCACCGGCAGGAAATTGATTTCATCCGTCGAAAAATGAGAGGAATTCTAACCATTGCGGAGCATAATTTATCTCAGAGATAGGAACCGGAGGGTGTTCGTCATGCCGAAATGGAACGTTTATGTGACCCGGATGATCCCGCAGCCGGCCATCGAGCGTTTGCAGCAACACTGCGAGGTAACGGTCAATTCCGAGGACCGGGTTTTGACCCGCGCGGAGTTGCTGCGGGAGGTGGCGGGCAGGGACGCGGTGCTTTGCCTGCTGACGGATACGATCGACGTCGCGGTGCTGGATGCCGCAAAAGGAGCCAAGATCTTCGCCAATTACGCGGTGGGCTATAACAACATCGATCTGCAGGCCGCGAGCGACCGGGGGATCCTCATCACCAACACTCCGGGGGTATTGACCGATACTACCGCCGAACTGGCCTGGGCCCTGCTTTTCGCCGTGGCCCGCCGGGTGGTGCCGGCCGATCAATTCACCCGGGCCGGCCGTTTTGAGGGCTGGGGCCCGATGTTGTTCCTGGGGCAGGATGTCACCGGGAAAACGTTGGGGATCTTCGGCGGAGGCCGGATCGGGAGCGCTTTCGGGAAGAAAGCCAAGGGATTTGAGATGAAGCTGCTCTACTGCGACGTGCAACGGAATCCGGAGTTCGAAGCCGAAACCGGCGCCGAGTATGTGACCAAGGAAAGATTGCTCCGGGAGTCCGACTTTGTTTCGCTCCACATTCCGCTGCTTCCCGAGACCCGGCATTTCATCGGTGCCGCCGAGCTGCGCCTGATGAAGCCGACCGCCATCCTGATCAACACCTCCCGGGGACCGGTGATTGACGAAGCCGCCCTGGTGGACGCCTTGTGGAACCGAACGATCTGGGGCGCGGGGCTCGACGTTTTCGAAGCCGAGCCGGAATTGGCGCCCGGCCTGACGGAGCTGGACAATGTGGTCATCCTGCCGCACATCGCCAGTGCCACCATTGCGACCCGGACCCAAATGGGCCTGATGGCGGCGGAGAATATTCTGGCGGCGCTGCGCGGCGAGACTCCGCCCAACTGGGTCAACCGCTAAACCGTTTCCGGGCGGGCATTGCACCGATAACTGAATATCGCTTTTGGATGAACGATACGGGAGAGACCCGCCCGGGGCGGGAGCCGAAGAAGCAAGCAACGGAAAGGGGTCAACTTTCCGGCGAATCTTTCAGGCAAAAGGACCGTATCCGGACAGAACTCTGAAAAGTTGACGTTCGGCCATTGCCATTCGCCGCGGCAAGAATGGGGAAGGCAAATCGCCTGAGCGTCATACCGAAGGAGCAAAACCCCGCCAAGGGCGCGGGGCGGAAACTCTCAGGTCAGCAAACAGGGCATAGACTTTGGTCATGCGCTGTTTTTTTTATCCGCGAATGCGGCTGAAGGGATCCCGGTTGGCGAAAATCAAAGGAGGGGTCATGGAATGGAAAAAGCGAAACGTATCAGCAGGCTCGGCACGGAAAACGCCTTTGAGGTTCTGGCGGTCGTGAACCGACTGGTGAAGGAGGGCCGGAGCATCGTCAGTTTCTGCATCGGCGAGCCGGACTTCGACACCCCGGCCCATGTCAAACAGGCCGGAATGGAGGCGATCGCCCGGAACGAGACCCATTACGGCCCGTCGGCGGGCCTGATTTCTTTCCGGGAGGAGATCGCCGCCTATATCTCCAGGACGCGGGGGATCGCCGTGGACCCGGAGGAAGTGGTGGTCACGCCCGGCGCGAAGCCCATCATCTTCCACGGGATCCTCGCCTGCGTCGATGAAGGGGACGAAGTGATCTATCCCAATCCCGGTTTTCCGATCTACGAATCGATGATCAACTTCGTGGGGGCCAGGCCCGTTCCTGCGGCCTTGCTGGAACGGAAAGGCTTCAGCTTCGACTTGGATGAGTTTCGCCGCTTGATCACGCCCAGGACCAAGCTGATCATCTTGAATTCGCCCCAGAATCCGACCGGCGGCGTCTTGAGCCGGGCCGACCTGGAAGCCGTCGCCGAACTGGCGATCCGCCACGATCTGTGGGTCATCTCCGACGAAGTCTACTCGCGGATCCTCTATGAAGGGGAGTTTGCCAGCATCGCCTCGCTGCCGGGGATGAAAGAGCGGACCATCCTGATCGACGGCTTCTCCAAGACCTACGCCATGACCGGCTGGCGGCTGGGCTACGGCGTGATGAACCGGGATCTGGCCAGGGACATCGCCCGGCTGGAGACGAATTGCGAGTCCTGCACCGCCACGTTCACGCAATATGCCGGGTTGGAGGCGCTGCAAGGGCCGCAGCACGCTTCAGACCGGATGGTGCAGGAGTTCAAGGAACGGCGCGATCGGATCGTCGACGGCTTGAACGCTATCGAAGGGATTCGCTGTTTGCGGCCGCAAGGCTCCTTTTACGTCTTCCCCAACGTGACTGAGGCTTGCCGCAGGCTCGGCTTCAAAGATTCCAAAGCGCTCCAGGAGTATCTGCTCTTCGAGGGCAGCGTGGCGGTACTGCCCCGGACCTCCTTCGGCCGGAAGAATGACGGCGAGACCGAGGAGTACATCCGGCTTTCCTACGCCACTTCCAAGGAGCAGATCCGCGAAGGGCTGCGTCGGATCAAGGAGGCCCTGGAAAGACGGGCCTGACTCTCCGGGCCGGAGCCGCCATTCCCGAATGATCCGGCAATGATGGCGGCCCTCCCGGGCCGGCGGCTCCGTGAAAAAACCTTGGCTCCTTCCGGAGCAAGGTTTTTTTATCGATGGGGTTCCCGGCTTTCCCGGCGTCCAACCGCGGCTCGCCCAAGCCGCCGCGCGGCGCAGGTAGCGCTCCATTGAGGGGCGAAAGGAAGCGGTTTTCCAACTGAATGAGCATGCGCAATCACTGCGCGAGCGTGCCCAGTTACTGAGCAAGCAAGCTTAGTCACTGTGGAAGCATGCCCGGTTGCTGCGTACCCATGCGCGGTAACCGCGCGACCATGCCCGGTTGTTGCGCATGAATGCACAGTCACTGTACGAGCATGCATGGTTACCGGGTAACCATGCACAGTTACCGCGCGAACATGCGCAGCTGCCGGGGAAGCATGCCCAGGAACGATGAGAGTATCGTCGGCAATTCCGGGAGCTTCTTCGGCAACGGCGCGGGCGGCGTTCCCCGGATTCCATGGCCAAGGGGGAGGGACCGGTCCCGACTGGCGTTACCGCACCACCATATTTTCTCGGCGCAAAGCTGCGGAGAGAGCGGGATCTTGAGACTTGACGTTTCCGGCCGGAGAAGCTAATATGAAAATGAAGTTACTTTTTTAGATAGATAAACAAAGTCGATGCGGCAACGGGACGATCCGCCGGCCGGCTTCACAACCGGAAGGCGTTGGCCGGAGGATCCGGCCGGGGGAGGACTCTGATGACACGGCGCGCGAGGACGGGTCTCATGGCCTGGATGGCGCGGGTCTCTAGTTTCGAGCCGCGCGACTGGAAACACGGAGCGGATGGGGCGATAGCATGAAGTGGACGAAGACCGCCAGCCATAGCCGGGACCTCAAAGTGCTCAACCGGATGCTGGCACTCAATACGATTCGGCTGCACGGGCCGATTGCCCGTTACGAAGTGGCCAAGATGACCGGGCTGGCCGCGCCGACGGTGACGGTGATCGTCAATGACTTGATCGGCATGGGCATCGTGCAAGAGACGGGTCATGGCGCGTCCAGCGGCGGACGCCGGCCGGTGATGCTGGAACTCGATCCCGCGGCCGGCTATATTTTTGCGGTCCGCATTCAACAGGGCGAGCTGGTCGCCGCCGGGATGGACCTGGCCGGCGGCATCCTGGAAAGCCGGCGTCAAAAGCTGGAGACAACGGTTCCGGGAGAGGTGGTCGCGGCAATCGGAACCGCCTTTGAACAGTTGGTCGCCGACCTGCATATTCGTACTTCCAAAGTGCGCTGGTGCGGGATAGCCGCGCCGGGGCTGGTCAACTCGCGGGAAGGAATCGTCGAGCGCTCCTCCAATCTGGGTTGGAGCAAGGTCCGCCTAGGCGAGCTGGTGTCGGAGCGGCTGGGCGGGACCCCGGTCCATGTCGAGAATATCTCGAACGCCGCGGCCCTGGGAGAAAAGAGCTTCGGCAGCGGCAAAGACTGTTCCAATCTGATCTTCCTGAACCTGTCGGTCGGCGTCGGGGCCGGGATCATCATTCATAATGACTTGTTCGGCGGCAGCCGCGGCTATGCGGGGGAGGTCGGCACGGCCGGCATGCCGGACGCGCCGGAGGGAGAATGCTCCCGGACCGTGCCCTCCTGCTACCGTACCTTGGAGGAGCAATGCGGCGTCCGGGGGATCCTGGAGCAGGCGAGGGCCGCCGTCCCCGAATCCGTTCTGGCGGCCCACGGCCTCTCCTCAAACAGCCTCAGCCTCGAAGCACTCCTCCAACCGCCGCTCGCCGCGGTTCCGGCCGTCCGCCGGATCATGGAGGAAGCCAGCCGGCTGGTGGGCATGAAAGTGGCGGAACTCATGAACGTATTTGACCCCGAAATGGTGATCCTCGGCGGCGAGCTGGCCCGCTGCGGCGGCCTGCTGCTCGATGAGATGCTGCGGATGGTCGAAGCCCATGCCTTGCCGGAGATTCGGGAAGCGGTCCAAATCGTCATCTCTACGATGCCGGAGGATCCGCCGCTGATGGGAGTCTATGCATTGGTCCTGGACCAGTTGTTCTATTCCGAGGAATGGATCGCCGGCGAAAGGTAGATTGAGACGCGGGGCCGGCATTAGAAGCGTTGTGATAAACCCTGTCCGAAGGCCAGGGTGAACACAAAAGCTCAGAAAAGCAAGTGATAAAGTCGTTTTTTAGGCCATTGAAAGGATGGTTTCCGAATTTGAGGACTTTATCACATGGCTTTTGGAAGGAGAAGTGTATGAAACCGGCGATATTGCTCACCAATGGGACGTTGTTGACACCGCTGCGGGTGATCCCCCACGGCGCGGTTCTGGTGGAGGGGACCGGATCCGGGAATTCGGCCCGGCCGAGGCGTTCAGCTTTCCTGAGAATGTCCAGGTGGTGGATGTCCGGGGGGCCTCCGGTCGAAGGGCAAATTTATTACCAAGCGCCGGAGCCCGCCCCGTGAGCGAATCAGTGAGCCCGAAGCCGGATTGGACTTAGACCTCCGCCGCCAACAGCGGGGAGGAAAGAGAAAATTCATTATCACAGTGCGAAAAGGAATGAGTAAATCATGAGTTTGAAAAGACTGACCGTCGATCGTTTGGCGGTTGAAATCTACGATACCCGGGAGGCCATGGGCGCCGCTGCCGGCGCAGCCGTGGCCCAAAAGATGATCGAACTCCTAACGGTGCAGGACTCGGTGCGGATGATCTTCGCCGCCGCGCCTTCCCAGAATGAATTTTTAGACGCGCTCGCTCGGGCCGGGAGCATCGACTGGTCCCGGGTGACTGCTTTTCACATGGATGATTACCCGGGACTGCCCGACGCCGCTCCACAGCGGTTCTCCTCGTTCTTGAAAGCGCGCCTCTTTGACCGGGTTCAGCCAGGGCGGGTCCATTATTTGATTCCGCCCGCTTCGCCGCTGGCGGGCAAGGGGGCGCTTTGGGCCATGGGCGATGCCGTCGCCGACGCCTGTGACCGTTACGCCGCACGACTCAGCGAACGGCCCATCGACATCGTCTGCATGGGCATCGGCGAGAACGGGCATATCGCCTTCAATGATCCGCCGGTGGCCGATTTTCACGATCCGAAGCTGGTGAAACTGGTGGAATTGGAAGAAGCTTGCCGGTTGCAACAAGTCCATGACGGGTGTTTTGCCACCTTGGAAGAGGTTCCCACTCATGCCCTGACCCTGACCATCCCCGCGTTGATCGGCGCGCGGTGGCTGTATTGCATCGTCCCCGGACCGGCCAAGCGGGAAGCGGTCACGCGGACGCTGAACGACCCGGTCGGCACCGCTTGCCCGGCGACGATCCTGCGCCGGCATCCCCAGGCGCGCCTTTATCTCGACCGCCAGTCGGCGCCGCGCGATCCGGCTACTGAGCCATGAGGACTAAAATCCATCCCAGGCTGGTCTTTTCTTCCCGGGCCAGCGGCGGAGATTTCCGCGCCGCATTATCATTCGCAGCGGCCCATCATTTTGACGGCATCGATTGGAATCTGGATTATTTCCGGATCGCCGCCGCTTCCAACGCTCGGAAGCTTTTTACGGAAGCGGTGCTGAACAGCGGGCTCCCGACCCGGTTTCACGCGCCTTGCCAGGACGTCGAGATCGGACACGCCAATCCGCTCTATGCGGAGGCGGCTTTGATCTATTTGAAGATGTATATCGATTTCGTGAAGGTTTTTCCGGAGACCCACTTGAATCTGCACATCGGGTCGCGTAGTATTCCCGAGACGGAATTGTCCTGGGAGACCGCCCTGCATCATCTGAAGGAACTGGTTCGCTACGGCCGGGAATGCGGCGTCACGGTTTGTCTGGAAAACCTGAAGAAAGGCTGGACCAGCGATCCGGAGCGATTGGCCGCCCTGGCCGCGGCGTCCGGGGCTATGGTCACCCTGGATATCGGCCATGCCCGGGCCTTTCTGAAAGCGGCGCAGCTTTCGGTGAGCCTGGAGCAGTATATCCAGCCTTTTGCCCACCGCATCCGGAATTTGCACCTCTATGAGATTGAAACCGTTGCGGGCCGGCACCAGGAGCCGGAGAACCTGGAGGCGATCGGACCGATTTTAAATTGGGCGTTGGAGCATGAGATCCAGTGGTGGGTCCTGGAACTCAGCGATTTTGACGAAGCCTTGCGTACCAAGAGGTTGCTGGAAGCGGCGTATCTTGCCGAAAGACCGGCTGAAATCGCTCACCAAAAAATTTTGAAGCGGATAAACTAACAGTGGGAAGCGCAGTCCAATTTGGGATGAAGAGAGTGATAGAGCCTCATGCAGCGGTTTGAGATTCAAGGTGGAAATGCCCTTCAGGGGAGCTTGGAAGTGAGCAGCAGTAAAAACAGCACTTTAGCGTTAATGGCCGCCGCCGCGCTGGGCACGGAAGAAGTCATATTAAATCCGGTCCCCCAGATCAGCGATGTCTTGACCCTGAGTGAACTGTTACGAAGCCTGGGGGCGAGTGTCCGCTTCGAGGAGAATGCGCTGCTGATCAACGGGGCCGCGCTGGACCGCTATCAGCCTCCTTACGAGATAACCCGGAAGATTCGAGGCTCCGTCTATCTGGCCGGGCTTCTGCTGGGCCGGTTGGGCCAAGCGGAGGTCGCGCTGCCGGGCGGGGATGAGATTGGCTCGCGTCCTATCGACCAACACATCCGCGGTTTCCAGGCGCTGGGAGCGGAAATCACCGTGGAGCACGGGATGCTCATCGGGAAAAGCCGCGGTTTGCGGGGGGCCAATATCTTTATCAACCGCAGTAGCGTCGGGGCGACCATCAATCTGATGCTGGCGGCTTGTTTGGCGTCGGGCGTGACGATCCTGGAGAATCCGGCCCGCGAACCGGAAGTGATCGATACCGCGGTCTTATTGAACCGGATGGGAGCCAAGATCCGTGGCGCGGGAACCACCCGGATTCGGATCGACGGGGTGGCCAAACTGTCCGGGTATGAACATGCGCCGATCCCGGACCGGATCGAAGCCGGCACTTTTCTGATCGCGGCAGCGGCGGCAGGAGGGGATGTATGGGTCACCAATGTGATCCCCGATCATCTCCGGATGCTCATCGCGAAACTACGTGAGGCCGGAGCTGGCGTTATCGAAACCGAGAATGGTTTGCGGATTACGGCGCGCCGGAAATTGCGCGCCGTGGATGTCGATACCGACGTTTACCCCGGTTTTGCCACCGATCTGCAGGCTCCGTTCGGAGTATTGCTGGCGCAGGCGGCTGGAACGGGCATCATCCGCGAGAATGTTTTTGATAATCGCTTCCGCTACGTCGATGAGTTACGCAGAATGGGCGCTGAGATTAAAGTGGAACATGAAACCGCGGTATTCCGCGGCGTCGAGCGGCTGAGCGGCGCGCCGGTGGACGCCACCGATATCCGGGCGGGGGTGGCCCTGGTAATTGCCGGGTTAGTCGCCGAAGGATTGACCCAGGTTTTCCGGATCGAACATATTGACCGTGGCTATGTCAGCATTGAAAAAAAACTGAGGCAGCTGGGAGCCGAGATCCAACGCATGCCCCCGGGGGCAGCGCCGGTTCTCTCCAATAACCCTTGATTTGCCTCACCGCAAGCGCCTCGATTACAGATTGTTAACTAAATTCAAATATTCCTTCTCCCTCTTCTGATACTGAATGCCGGTGGGGAAGCTTCCTCTTCACCGCTATCGCCTATCAATCCTGGATTTTTTTCAAAAGCAATGAAAAGACCGGTCCGGAATCGGATATAAAACTATGAATGAATATGGACTTCGGGATATTCATTCTTCGCCGCGCCGTTTTTCAATAATTTAAAAAAGATGTAAACTGATCTCGGATCAGACCGATAAATTTATTAGAATGCTTCCAAGCATGTGAATGGGAAATGGGAATCCCGAAAATCTAAAAACAGCGATGGGTTCGTAGCATCATCAACGCAACTGCGTTGATTTTGTTTTAATGGTTAGGAACCGCAATTGAAAACCGTTCACGAAAGAAGGGTTGCTATTGCCGAATCATTTGACGGGAAAATAAAAAAGGGGCCGGACATTGCGATGCCTTTAAGGGATAATCAGGCAAATCAAAAGCAGATCATGGAGGATGACGATGAAGCAGCTATTCGATGGGTTGAAAAAGAACATGACCCAAGCTACCTCAAAATTCAAGCGATTTCCCAAAATTCCTTGGTCAAAGATACTTCACGGAGTCGCGAAACTGCAGAAATTCACCCAATGGTTTCAAAACATGAAGATCGGCGTCAAGTTGTTGGGCGGTTTCATATTCGTCGCTTTACTCGCCGGGGCTATTGGATTGATTGGCTCCATTCATCTCCGGGTTATGGGCGAAAATGAACAGCGGATGTGCCAGAAAAACACCATCCCTCTTTATTTTATGGGCCTCGCGGTGATCGATTTTGAAAAACTCCTTAATAATATGAAGACTTTGGTAATTGTCGATTCGGACCAGGAAATTTATATTTCGGAGATTGAAGCATTAGATCGCTCTATCCAGGACGCGGTCGCCAAGTTTCAAAAAGACGGCTTTTCGATCCAAGCGGACAGCCTTACCTTCGCGTTGAAAAAATTCGATGAATACCAGGCGACCTTCATTGACCTGATTAAGGCCAAACAAAAGAAGCAAGCGCTGGAACTGATGAATGGCGATTTAAAATCCCAGGCGCAACAGGTCGAAAGCATTATTAAGAACATCTATGACATGAATGTCAGTCAAGCCAGTCAAACGGCGCTGAACGATACGAAAGCGGCCAATCAAGCCGGATATCTGATGATGATCATCGCCATCATCGGGATGTTGATCGCGATCGGACTCGGCATTTTATTCGCGATGGCGATTGGGCGCCCGGTGAAACGCTTGACGGGAGCGGCCGAAAGACTGGCGCTGGGGGATACGGAAGTCGAGGTTGTCGCGACTTCCACCGATGAGATCGGACAATTGATCCGCTCGTTCATCAAGATGGTGGACAATATCCGCGAACAAGCGAGTGTGGCCCAGCGGGTTGCCGCCGGCGATTTAACGGTGGAAGTCGTCCAAAAATCGGAGCAGGATATTTTGGCCCTCAGCATGAAACAGGTCGTACAATCGCTTCATAATTTGAATGACGAAGTAACCCGTTTGACGGGCGCCGCCATGCAGGGCAGGCTGGATACCCGGGCCGACGGTAGCGGGCTGGGCGGCGATTTCCGGAAGATTATTGAGGGCGTTAACAAGACTCTGGACACGGTTGTCGGCAATTTCGAAGCGATTCCCGCGCCGATCCAATTCATGGACAGTCAGTTGCGGATTCAATACATCAATCAAACCGGGGCGGACTTCGTCGGGAAGAGCAAGGAAGAGTTGGTCGGAAAGAACTGTGCCGATCTTTGGCAGTCGACCAAATGCGGAACCCGGGAATGCCCATGTCAGGTGGCCATGGAGCAAAACTCGACCTACACTTGCAGCAATGATGCAATGATCGGCGACCACGAGGTGAGCATTTTCTGCGCCGCGGCTCCTTTGAAGAATGACCAGGGCGAGGTCGTCGGTTCCTTCGAATTTATGACCGATCAGACTGCGATTACCAAAGCCATGCGGATAGCCGAAAAAGTAAACCAGTTCCAGAAAGACGAAGTTGCGAAGCTGGTTCAGGGATTGGGCAAGTTGGCAGCCGGTGACCTGGACTTCACCATCGAAGCGGCCCCGGGCGATGCGGACACTTTCGAGGTCAGGCAGAATTTTGTATTGATTCATCAAGCGTTGCACCAGAGCATCGCGGCGATTCAACAACTGATCGCCGATACCGATATCCTCGTCCAGGCGGCGACTGCCGGCCAGTTGGAAGTCAGGGTCGACGCGGCAAGGCACGGCGGAGACTTCGGGAAGATCGTCGCCGGGATCAACCGGACTCTTGATGCCATTGTGGAGCCTCTCAACGATGCCAATCAAGTGTTGCGAAAGATCGGAATGAATGATTTTACCCTGGCGATGGACTCCGAAAAATATCAGGGAATGCTGCGGCAGTTTGCCAAAGAGATCAATGAGGTCCGTTCCGGTTTCCTGGGAATCCAGGAGATCGTGGTGGCGGTCTCGCAAGGTGATACCGCTCGCTTTGAGGAAGGCGAGCGGCTCAGTCGGCGTTCGGAGAATGACCAGTTATTGCCGGCCATCAATACCATGATGCAAACGATTCGCGGCCTGATCCAAGAAGTGACCCGCTTGACCGAATCGGCGATTAATGGCGATTTGAAGGTGCGGGGCGAAGCCGCCCGGTTTACCGGCGGCTATCAACAGATTGTCACCGGGTTCAACCAAACGCTCGATGCGGTCATTCAACCGGTCAACGAGGCGGCCTCGGTTCTGGAAGAGATCGGGAAAGGAAATCTGGCGGTCCAAGTCCAGGGAGACTACCGGGGCGATCACCGCAAGATCGCGGATGCCCTCAATCAGACGATAAAAACCCTGAACGAAGTTTTGGGAGAGTTCGGCAAAGCTGCGGATCAAGTCGCTTCCGGAGCCCGCCATGTCTCCGATTCCAGCCAGGTGCTGTCGCAAGCCGCTACGGAGCAGGCCAGCACAGTCCAGCAGATTACCGCCTCGATGGCTGAGATCGCAGACCAAACCCGACAGAACGCGACTCATGCCAGCCAAGCCAATCAGCTGGCGCTCGCCGCCAAGGAACAAGCCATTCAAGGCGATGAGCAGATGCTGGCGATGCTCACCGCGATGACGGACATCAATGAAGCGTCGCGGAATATCTCCAAAATTATCAAGGTAATCGATGAGATTGCTTTCCAAACCAATATCCTGGCCCTAAACGCCGCGGTCGAGGCGGCCCGGGCCGGCCAGCACGGGAAGGGATTCGCGGTGGTGGCTGAGGAGGTTCGGAATCTGGCCGGCCGGAGCGCCAACGCGGCCAAAGAGACGACCACGCTGATCGAAGGCTCGATGAAGAAAGTGGCGACCGGAACCAAGATTGCCAACCAAACCGCGGATGCGCTCAACCGGATCGTGGAGGGAGTGACCAAGGCCACGTCGCTCGTGGGGGGGATTGCCGAATCCTCGAATGAACAGGCGACCGCCATCACCCAGGTCAACCAGGGCATCTCGCAGGTCGCCAGGGTCACCCAGACCAATACGGCTACCGCGGAAGCGAGCGCTTCAGCCAGTGAAGAGATGGCGAGCCAAGCCGATCTGCTGCGGCAGATCGTCCAAAAATTCAAGCTGCGTGGGGAAGCGGAGCATAACCGGCACTCGGCCGCGCCGGATCAGCGCAGCAAGAAGGGTTCGGAATTGGCCCGGGAAACGATTGCCGGCGGCCTCCGGCAGGCCGCGGCCAACAGTGAAAAATCCCGGAAACCGGATGCCGGTGAGTTCGGAAAGTATTGAAAAAGCGTGGAGTAAATTTGGCCCGAACTATTGATTTTTCAGCATCAAACATGCTATGATAAAAGGCAATTAAATATCCATTGGACACTAGGGGAGTCGGATAGGTCCGGCTGAGATTAAGAACCGTTGAATTCTTTCACCCTTCAAACCTGATCTGGATCATGCCAGCGAAGGGAAGTGATTTGCGCAGGCCCATTGCAATAGCTGTCGCTCAAGCACAGACCGTTCCCGGTTTGTGCTTTTTTATTTCCGCATGGAACCATCGTATTTTACGAAAAGGGGATATTTCATGAAGAAGGCTTTAACCATCGCCGGTTCCGACTCAAGCGGCGGGGCGGGCATCCAGGCTGATTTAAAAACATTTGCCGCTCATGGCGTCTTCGGCATGAGCGCCATCACGGCCATCACGGCCCAAAACACCCAGGCCGTTCTGGCCGTGGCCGAGATCCCGGTGGAGATTGTCGGCCGGCAGATCGACGCCATCTTTGAGGATATCGAGGTGGATGCGGTCAAGATCGGCATGGTATCGCGGCAAACGACCATCATACGCATCTGCGACCGGCTGCGCCACCACGCGGCGCGCAATATTGTCGTGGATCCGGTGATGGTCTCCAAAAGCGGCTGGAACCTGCTGCAGCCGGATGCGTTGGCGGCGCTCCGCAGCGAACTCTTACCGCTAGCGACCGTTCTGACGCCGAACATTCCGGAAGCGGAGATCCTGGCGGGGATGCCCATCCATGACCTGGACGGGATGGCCGAGGCCGCGGCCAGAATCCAAGGATTAGGCCCCGCCTACGTGCTGCTGAAAGGAGGGCACTTGCCGGATAATGCCACGGACATTCTGTATGACGGGAAAGAAATTCATGCGTTGCGTGCCGCCCGGATTGACACCAAAAACACGCATGGCACGGGTTGCACGCTATCGGCGGCGATCGCGGCTAACCTGGCCAAAGGGATGGAGGTCAAGACGGCAGTGGCTGAGGCCAAGGAGTATCTGACCGGAGCAATCGCCCATGCCCTGGCGATCGGCAAAGGGGTCGGACCCACTCATCATTTCTATGACTTATATCGGAAAGCGGGCTGGTTGGATCAGTTCTAAACTCACGATTGCGGGATTTCAAACATTGTATCGGACTTGAGAGGAGAATGGATCAATGCAGAAACTTCAGGCTATTGCTGACCTCCTGACAGAGGTCAAAACGAAAAAACCTTTAGTGCACCATCTTACCAACTATGTGACGGTGAACGATTGCGCCAACATCGTGTTGGCCCTGGGCGGGTCACCGGTAATGGCCGACGATGCGGCCGAAGTGGAGGAGATGGTGGCCATCGCCTCGGCCCTGGTGCTCAATATCGGCACCTTGAACGGACGGACCATCGATTCGATGTTCCTGGCCGGGAAGAGGGCCAACCGGCTCGGGATCCCGGTGGTGTTGGATCCGGTGGGTGCGGGGGCCACAACCTTGCGGACCGCTACCGCGCTCAGATTGGTCCAGGAGATCGAGCTGGCGGTGGTGCGCGGCAATATCGCGGAGATTACGGCCCTCGCCGGAGGCAGCGCCCAGACCCGTGGGGTTGATGCCGCGGGTCCGTGCGCCGACGCGCCGGGGATCGCCGCCGCGCTGGCGCAAAAGCTTGGTTGCGTGGTGGCCGTCACTGGCGCGCAGGACGTGGTGGCCGACGGCAGCCGGATTGGGCTCATCGACAACGGCCATCCCATCTTGGCCAGGGTCACCGGGACCGGTTGCATGGCCACTTCGCTGGTGGGCTGCTATGCCGGGGTCACCCGGGACTATTTCCGGGCCGCCGCCGCCGGAATCATCACCATGGGACTGGCCGGGGAGAAAGCTTTGGCAGCTTTGGCTCCCGATGACGGGATCGGCAGCTTCCGGGTCAAGTTATTGGATCAGATCGATCGCTTGACCCCGGAAGAATTCATCCAAGGGGGAAAATATCATGAGGCGTGAAGCGGCGATCGATTATTCACTTTATTTGGTGACGGACAGCGGTCTCCTGGCGGGCAGAGACTTTTGCCAAAGCGTCGCGGCGGCGCTTCGCGGCGGCGTCTCTCTGGTCCAGCTGCGGGAGAAAGACCGGGGGACGCGGGACTTTTTTGAATTGGCGGTCCGGGTGAAAGCAGTCACCGACCATTATGGCGTGCCCCTGATCATCAATGACCGGCTGGACATCGCGCTGGCGGTCGACGCCGCCGGGCTCCATATCGGCCAGGAGGATCTTCCGGCGGGGCTGGCCCGCCGTTTGCTCGGATCCGGCAAGATCTTGGGCGTCTCCGCCGGCACGCTGGACGAGGCCTTGGCGGCGGAGGACGCCGGTGCGGACTATCTGGGGATTGGAGCCGTCTTCCCCACCGGCACCAAACAAGACGCCCGGGAAGTGGGCCTGGCGGGGTTGCGGGCCGTCACCGCCCGGGTGGGATTGCCCGTGGTGGCCATCGGCGGAATCCAGGAGCAGAATTTACAGTCGGTGCTGGAACAAGAAGTAGCCGGAGTGGCGCTGGTCTCGGCCATCCTTTGCCAGCCGGAGATCGAGCAGGCCGCCCGGAGGCTGCGCGGTTTGGTGGATGGCTGGCGTAACCTTGCCGTCTAGCGGCTGAAGGAGACGCGGCGCCTGAGCCGCCGGCGTTTTTCAAAATAATTTGGTTTGTATTATGACCCGGATTCTTTTATAATAAATAAGGTTGGACACTCATTCGAACCGAAGGAGACTTTGACCTTGAAACTGGGAATCGTCGGATTGCCGAATGTCGGCAAGAGCACGTTATTCAACGCTATTACCAAAGCCGGCGCGGAGAGCGCCAATTATCCGTTCTGCACCATCGACCCCAACGTGGGTGTCGTGGCCGTCCCGGACGAACGACTTCAAAAGTTAGCTGAGATGTATGATCCCGATAAGATCACGCCGACCGCCATCGAGTTCGTGGATATCGCCGGGCTGGTGAAGGGCGCCAGCCGGGGCGAGGGCCTCGGCAATAAGTTCCTGGCTCATATCCGGGAGGTTGACGCCATTGTCCATGTGGTGCGCTGCTTTGAGGATCCCAACATTGTCCACGTGGACGGCTCGGTCGGACCCAAGCGCGATCTGGAGACCATCAATCTGGAGCTGATCTTCGCCGACCTGGAGACCTTGGAGAAACGGATGGAGAAGACCAACATCTCCCTGAAGACCCATGATCCCAAGTTGAAAGCTCAATATCAGGCGGAGATGGCCATCTATGAGAAGATGAAAGCCGGTCTGGAGCAGGGTATTCCCGTCCGGGCCATGGAGTTTAACGAGGAAGAACGGGCCGTGGTCCGCCAGGCTTTCTTGCTCACCGACAAGCCGGTCATCTACGCCGCCAACGTCGGCGAGGAAGAGCTGGGAGCCGGGGCCGAGCGGAACCCCTTGGTAGCCGAGTTGCGTTCTTGTGTCGAGACGGAGAATGCGGCCTTGATCCTGATCTCGGCCCGGATCGAAGAAGAGATCGCTCAGTTGGACGAGGATGAACGCCAGGAGTACCTCGGGGAACTGGGCTTGACCGAGTCCGGCCTGGACCAGTTGGTCAAAAAGAGCTACCAGCTGTTGGGATTGATCAGTTTCTTGACCGCCGGGAAACAAGAGGTCCGGGCCTGGACGATCACCCGGGGGACCAAGGCGCCCCAAGCGGCCGGTAAGATTCATTCCGATTTCGAGAAGGGCTTCATCCGGGCCGAGATCGTCAGCTACAACGATCTGATGGCCTGCGGCTCGTATGCTGCAGCCAAGGAGAAGGGGCTGGTCCGGCTGGAAGGCAAGGAGTATGTGATGCAGGACGGGGACGTGACTCTCTTCCGTTTCAATGTCTGAACAAGTTAGGCTTGCTACGAAACAAACGCCCAAAACTCCGTTATTCTCCGGAGCTTTGGGCGTTTTTGGTTATTACCGGTCGGGGGTTCTCAAGTGGTCGAATCGGGTAACTCCTTATCCCGGATGTCCGGATGATCGAGGGTATAGCGTTCGGCCCGGAAGACCCCGTTCTTTTTGATGACGCTGTCATCCCCGGAAGTCTGCCCAAAGGGATTGGTGTAGCTCCAAACCGTTTTGCCGCGCCGGGTCACCTCGAAGAATCGGCCGTTATAGCCGTTGCAGATCAGGGTATTGCCATTGGGCAGCCGCTGCGCGCCGGAGATATAAGCCGAATAGAAACTGCCGGACGATCCGGCGCGGTACTTCCAGAACGAACGCTCCGGTCCGTAACGCTGCCGTTTCCCAAAGACGTAATTGCCTTGAGCGTCGAGCGGCGGCTTGATCTCCACGACCGTGGAATAGCCTTTGCCCTTGCCCGAACGGTTGAGGCCGTTGTTGAAGAGCAGGATATGATCCTGGCCGGGCAGTCCCTTGGCGATCCACTTGGCATCGTGTTGGCCGAATAATTTTTGGTCTTCCGGCCCTCCGGCTCGGTATGTCCGGGGATTGCCCCAACGGTACAGAATATCGCCGCCCTTGCCGTAGCGGCCGCCCTGATGGCCGGCTGCTTCCGCCGTGGTGGTGCTGTGGTCGATGACCCAGATTTCATTGAAGCCGTGGACCGACAGCAAGATCTGGTCCAGCTCCGGATGGTAATCGATGGCGTTGATATGGGTCCAGTCGGCGATTCCCGCGGCATTGGTCATGGTCCCGACAAAATTGATGTCCACCAGTTCGGGGTGGACGCCGACATCGCCGTAGTTTTCCTTGGTGGGATCAAAATCCTGCACCAGATGATCCCAGAGATGCCATTTCCAAACGATCTCGCCGCCGGAGGGAGTGGGCTTGACTTCGATCACGTGATCCGGCCAAAGTTCGTTATCCTTCAATAACTCGGGATCCCGTCCCGCGGCCACGGCCGCGGCGGCCGACTTCCGCTCCCAGGCGATCATCAGAATGTTGCCGTTGGGAAGGCGTTCGATGTCGTGATGCTGGCGGTAGCGCTCATTGGAGTAGGTGTATCCCCAGCGGACCTTGCCGTCCCAATCCAACTCCTCCACCTTGCCGCCCGCGCCGCCGGCGGCGAAATGTCTTCTGCCGGACGGCGCCGACTTGGCCGTCCGCAGCAGGTGGCCGTCGTCCAGCAGATAGACGGCGATTCCCGGCAGGTGGCGGCTGGGCCATTGATGAACCACCGCGCCGTCGTTATTAATCAGGTAGGTCGTGGTGGAGTTCAGCGGGGCGAATAACGTATAGCCTTCGTAGGGTTTGGCGGCCGGCTCGCTCCAGAGGTAGAGCGCCCCGCTGATCAATAAAACCGCGGCCAGACCCAGACCGATCGCCATTCTTTTTTGCAACGCGGTCCATCGCGCCATGGCCGTCGTGAATGCGTTGGTATTCAAACTGCCTCACATCCTATTTCAAGTATTTTTGTGTTCCCGGCCGTCCCGGATCTTCGGATTGAAATATTTTTTTAATCTGAGTATCAAGTTTACTCAGCAAACACTATATGGTTCTGTACCCCCAAGTAAGGAGAACCCTATCTGTCACTTTGAATAAAGGAATTGGAGG
>NZ_SLUN01000040.1 GCF_004340685.1 Hydrogenispora ethanolica
ATTGGGTTGTTTTCCAGCAATATCTGTGTGTTCTGCTGAATCTTTTTACTCTAGGTCGGTTTTACCACCGCGACAGCGGTTTCGTTCAAAGAGCTCGTTCAGCGACTGAAAGAGCTCATTCATTCACAAAAAGAACTCTTTTATTCACAAAAAGAGCTTGCTGAACGATTGAAAGAACTCTTTTTCCACAAAAAGAGCTTGTTGGGCGACTGAAAGAGCTCGTTTATCCACAAAACGATCTCATTGAGCCTTCAAACGAATCCCTTATCCGGTAAAGCTCAGGGGGTGAGTCTGGTTTTGGGGCAATGGGACTCGCCCCTTGAGCCACTTAAGGAGTCAGTAGTCACCAGAGTGCCATTCCCCTTTGGAGGCAGCGGATCAGGAAAGCGGAAGGGGAACCTTGGTTTACCGGGGTTTTTAGAAGCCATGTGATAAAGTCTCTTTCCAAACGATTCGACTGGCAAGAGGATTTCAAAACGACTTTATCCCTTGCTTCTCTGAGCTTTTGTGTTCACCCTGGCCTTCGGACAGGGTTTATCACAACGCTTTTAGAACGCTTTGAAACAAAAAGCTCAGTCAAACATGGTTTGCCTCGCTGCTGAACTTCAAACTTTTCCCGTTCGAGGCAGCTCTCACCCCGGCGCATAGCCCTCACCCCGGCGCAAAAAAGCGTGCGCCGACCCTCTCCCGTCAAAGGCCGGTAGAGGGTTTTGGAACGGATTGGCAAGGATAACAAGCTTCGACACCCTTCTCCCGGGCCGATGCCGGGAGAAGGGCCGGGGATGAGGGCCACACCGAGCGGGCTTACGAAAGTCACCCGGGAACTCACCTCTTGAGCGAATTAGGAGCCAGTAGTAATGGGAGCGCCATGGGGCGATAGCGGGAGGAGTTGAAAGAAAGCATCATGCAGAGGGGTATAAGCCGGCCGAGCGGTCCACCAGGAACTGCCGCTGCGGCTCATTCAGAGGATACTCCGGCGAATTGGCGGAGCCGGTGGTTTGATTCTCCACGATCAGCACCATGGCGTCCGGGCTCAGCGTATGGGTGTGCCAGGCCGAGCGTTTGACATTATATAATTTTAAGGGCTCCAGCTCTTGGGCGAATACTTCACCGATGGTCGCTTTGCCGTCACCCAGGAAAAGCAGGCAACGGCCCTGCAGCAACAGAAACACCTCGTCGGTCTGGTCGTGGCGCTGCATCTTGGTGATCCGCGCCGGCAGCAAGTCGTCGCAGTGGCGCAAGATCGCCACCCGCCAGGACTGAAAATCGATCACCGGCAGGTAGCCCGGACCGGTATACTCCCGTATCTCCAATAAATGTTCGGGGATGGACATCGTCGATCGCTCCTTCGTCTGATAGTAGTTTATCCGAGCTCCACCACGAGCCGGCAATCATCCTGCGGGAGGTTCTCCAGCAGGTCCCGGGGGATCACGGCATGGTCGCCGGAGATGGCCGGCGCAGCCGGACTGGCCTGAATGGCGACCTTTTGGATGCGGTATTGGCCGTAGTCCAGCAGCTTCGGGTTATGGTAAAAGACCCGTACTTTTTTCCCGGCAAAGTGCGCGGTCACACTGGCGTTTCCCATGGCGTCGAACTGCTCCCTGACCAATTTGGGCTGGAGGAGGAGATCGCCCAGCCGCCCCTTGACGCCGAAAACCTCGGTCAGCATCGTGAGCAATAGCCAGCTGGCGGCGCCGGTCAGATAATGATACATGCCCCGTCCGTTCCCGTCGATGTACTCGGGTACCCCGGGATAGATCCGGCTCGTGGCAAAATCATTGCATAGTCCGTAGATGGAATGCAGGACCGTATAGCCCTCCCGGATAAAGCCGCGCTGGTATAGCGCGTTGGCGTACATCACCGCCATGTGGCTGAACATGGCGCCATTCTCTTTGTGGCCGTACGCGAAGCCAAAGCCGCGGCCGAGATTGGTTTGGACGCCGCCGAAATCGGTGATCAGCCGGTAGCCCTTTTGGACCGGATCCTGAAGATAGCGGTCGACGGCGGCCACGATCCGGACGATCTGCTCCGGGGTCGCAATGCCTCCCATGATCGGGAAGACCTGGCCGGTGAGGGTCATGCGGACCCCGGCCGGATGATCCCCCTCGACCCGCTGGCCGTCATTGTCGTAGTAGCCGTTAAACCACTGGTAGCCCTCGCGGTTTTCGATCCATTCGTGATCCCGGAGCCAGTGGAAGAGCCAATCGGCTTTCTGGCGCAAATTCGCCGCGAGCTGCCGGGTCCGCACCCTGATTTTCCGGCCGGAGATCCGGTGGCGGCACGCAGCAAAATACTCATCCAGCAGCGCCTGTTTCCCGGAGACGGAGTCATAGTCCGCCGGGTCCGGGCCGAGTTTCAAGAGCAGCAACAGTTCGGCGGCGAGTTCCACTTCGTCGAGGCCCAGCCGTTCTTCCAAGGTTTCCACCATTTCGCTCAGCTGCAACAGGTTGGCGGCATAAAAGGCGGTAAAAGCCACGCTCTCCCCGCGTTCCGCCGCCATGTCCAGGGCGTCGTTCCAATCCGCTCCTTCGAGCCGGATGGCATGGTGCGCTCCCACATTATAGAACTGGGTCAGATTTTGGATCAATAAGTGCTCCAGCACGGTTCCGGTATAAATCCGGCCGTCCTCCCGGCGCAGCCGGCTGCCGTCCTCGGGTTGCCAAAGCGGATCCCGCCGCCGGGAACGATAGATCTGGGCGTCCTGGAAATAACTCTGTTCGGCCAGGAGAAACCGGAGATCGCCGCTTTGATCGATGTATAATTGGGTGGTGAGGAACGGCCAGGCGCCGTGATCCATCCAGACCCGGCAGATATTGTTGCGGTCGGCGATGAATTCCCCCGGCGCGGCGCCGATGATCGTGGCGTTGCTGCCGTCGATCCGCACCCCGGCGAAGTTGTTGAGCAACAGCGAACGGACTTCGCCGGGGTTTTGGAGCAGGAGCGCCAGGCAGTCTTGCCAAAGATCGCGCCAGCCCCGGCCGCCCCGGCCGTAATCGTGGTGGGGCAGGAAAGAGCAACCGTAGATCCGCCGCAAAATGGGCTGGAGGCCGACCCAGCGCATCCAGGGTCCGAAATTCGGATCGCCGTTGGTGAATGTCAAGCGCTCCAATTTATTTTCCCAGAATTTTTGATTTTCCGCCAGATAAGCGTCGAAAGCCGTCTCCGAGCCGTAGCGCTGCATCAGCGTTGCGCTGTCGGCGGAGTCATCCCCGATGGCCAGCACCAGGAGATAGGATTGCGACTCACCCGGCTGCAGGATTTGCTCGGCAAACCGCAACGCTCCGATCGCTTCGTAACCGCCCAACCGGGCGCCGGCGGCGTGAGCAGGGGGCAGATTCCGGACCACTGCTTCCGGCCAATCCAAGGAACCGCCCTCGCCGATGAATTCCGGGACGATGGGAAAAAAGCCGCACGGCGGCCGGCCCTGGCCGTCGGATCCCAGCACGCTGTAGGAAAGATGGTTTAATTGGTGGCCCCGCTCGTCAAAGCAGAAGGTCGGCCGGACGACCACGCCGTGCTCGGTGACGGCGATCCGGTGGAGCAGGGAAGTGACATGGCGGTGATCGCGCAGGTTATCCGCTGAGCGGCCGTATATGGGAAGCGCGGCGGTGGGAGTGAATCGTAGCGGCCGGTCGCCGCGGTTGCTGACGGTGACCTTCATCAACTCCACCGTCGCCGCGTGGGCCGGCACAAAGTTGATGACCTGGGCGACCAACCCCAGTTTCGGAAGCTCCCGGAGCAGTTTGTGCCAGAGAAAGCCCGCTTCCAGCGTCGCCCGTTCCTGCTCGTTTCCAAACCGGTCAGCCAGTTGGCGGGCGGAATTGCCGGTGACGGACCAGGGGCCGTAACCCTCGACATAGAGCCAGAAGTTCCGGGCGGAGCGGGTATTGTGGAGATCTTCGGCCGAGACCGGCGTCATCAGGAAACTGTTCTGGCCGGTTTTGATATCGCCGTGGAGTTGCGGCGTGATGGCGGACATCATGCCGGCCTCATTGGCCAGCGGGAAATAAAGGTAGCTGGTACGCTGCGGCTCTTCCAGCCGGAAGCTGCCGCGCTCATCGATGAAGGTCCAAGCTTGAACCGCTGGATGCTTATGGTTGTTCATAGATAGATGAATCCCTTTCGTTTATTGGCGTTCTGCAGTGCAGTATGGTATCAACTGCGGGCGAATCCGGTGGACTGGCGGACCACGAAATTGGTATTCACGGATTCGTGTCCCAGCGCGGTCTCTTGAATCGCTCCCACCAGCTCCCGGATCAACGCCTGGCCC
Organism: Hydrogenispora ethanolica; assembly: GCF_004340685.1. Lineage (NCBI taxonomy): Bacteria > Bacillati > Bacillota > Hydrogenispora > Hydrogenispora ethanolica. The sequence goes on from NZ_SLUN01000040.1 coordinate 4,271, forward strand.
ATCTCATACTTCGGCACATTGATGGTGGAGAGGGGCGGATTCAGGTAGCCGCTCATCAGAATGTTGTCAAACCCGATCACCGACATCTCCTCGGGTACCCGGATGCCCGACTCCTGCAGGGAGTGCAGGGCGCCGATGGCCAGTAAGTCATTGAAGGCAAAGACTGCGGTGATGGTGCGCTCCGTGGCCAGGGCTTCCCGCATGGAATGGACCCCGGTCATGATCGTGTCGGAGCCGCCGGAGAAGAGCAACTTGGGGTTGTAAGCCAGGTCCGCTTTTTGCAGTGCTTGTTTGTAGCCCAGCAACCGGGGATCGCCTTCGCTGAGTTCGGCGTTGCCGGTGATGGCGGCGATCCGCCGGTGCCCCAGGCTGATGAGGTAGGAGACCGCCTGCTCGCACGAGGAGACGGATTCGAAGTCCACCGTGGCGATTCCGTCAAAATCGACTTCCGCCGCGTCGAACGGCCAGGCCGAATCGCGGCAGACCGCGATCGGGACTCCTTGGGTGTGGAGCTTGGCGACGGTATGGATGGTCCGCCGGTCCATATAGGAGGCGATGGCCACTCCCTCCACCTGGCGGCGGATGAATACCTCCAGATAATTCTGGATCTCCTTGGTCGACCAAGCGGTGCACAACATCGTCACATAACCGTGCCGCTCCGCTTCGGCGGTCGCGCCCCGGACGATCTCGGCATTGGCCGGATTGTCGATTCCGGTGACGATCAGTCCCAGTTCGCCGGTTTGGCGCCGTTTGCGGCTGAGGTTCTGGGCCATGAAATCGGGCTGGTAATGGAGCTCTTTCATGATGCGTTTCACTTTGTCGCGCTTTTGCGGTGAAACATTGGGCGAATTGTTGATGACGCGGGAAACGGTGCCCACCGATACGCTGGCGGCTCGCGCAATATCTCGTAGAGTAGCCATCAAGGGTCCTCCTTCATTTTCAACAGAGGATCTTCCGGCTGTCGTCAGCCGGCGGGGTGCTTCTTCAATCCCATTTTAACCCTTAATTCCCCCGGTAGTAACCCCGGAAATGATATTCCGCTGGAAGAAGACGAACAGGAGAATCATTGGAATGGCGGCAATCGCCGTGCCGGCCATCAACATCTCGTAACGGGTAAAATATTGGCCCTGGAAAACCCGGAGCCCGACCTGGATGGGCATCCGCTCCTTCTGGCTAAACATGATCACGGCCCACAGGTAATCATTCCAGGTGGCCAGGGCCGTGAAGATCAGCACCGTCAGCCAGGCCGGTTGCGACAACGGGAGCATGATCCGGGCAAAGATCTGGAACTTGCCGCAACCGTCCAACCGGGCGGCCTCCTCGAACTCTTTGGGAATGCTTTCGAAGAAACTTTTCAGAATAAAGATGGCGGTGGCGAGGCCGCTGGCGATCATCGGCAGGATATAGCCCAACCGCGTCCCGGTCAGGTGCAGCTTGTTCATCATCAGGTATAATGGGATGAACGAACCGGGGATCGGGATCATGAGCGACCCGATCAGAATGTAAAAAATCAGGGTTTTCCCGGGTATCGCCAACCGGGCGAAGCCATAAGCGCCCAATGTCGCCACGGCCCAGACTCCGGCGACCACCGCAACGGTGTAAAGGGTGCTGTTCAAAAAGTAGAGGGCGAAGTTGGCCTGCTGCCAGGCGGTGCTGAAATTATCAAACCGCCAGACCTTGGGGATCAGGTGATGCCCGATGAAGGCCTCCTGGGTTCCTTTCAGGGCGGTGGAAAACATCCACAGCAGCGGGAAAAGCGTGAGTAATGCCGCCAGGAGCAAAACCGCTTCGCGCAGCCATGCTCCGGAACGTTTCCCCGGTTGATTCACCCGCAGAGTATGATCGGCCATGAAGCGTTCTCCTTTCCGGCCTAATCGTAATTGTAACGTTTGGCGATCTCCAGTTGGAACAGGGAGATGATCAGCATGGTCAGGCCAAAGATGACCGAATAGGCGCTGGCGTAGCCGTAATGATACCCTTTGAAACATTCGTCATAGATGGACTTGACCGGAACTTGGGTGGCGAATCCGGGACCGCCGCCGGTCATCGCCTCAATCAACGGAAACATTTGCATGGCGCCGAGGATGGTCAGGATGGTCACCACCGTCAGCACCGGCCGGAGCAGCGGCAGGGTAATGTGGCGCAGGGTTTGCCAACTGTTGGCCCCGTCGACCCGGGCCGCTTCGGGGAGCTCCGGCGCGATACCCTTCAGCGCCGCCAGGAAAAAAACGAAGGAGTAGCCGAAGCCGGACCAGATCGAAGTGGCCGAAACGGCGTACAGAGCCGTCGACAGATCGCTCAGCCAGGAGCGGCTCAGGAAGGCGAGGCCCGTTTGGGCCAGGAAAAAGTTTAAAATCCCCGAAGCGGGGTCGTAGATCCACTTCCAAACATACCCCACCACCATGGGAGAGAGGATGGTGGGAATGTAAAATACCACTTTATAGAACTCGCTGCCCCGAACGCCCCGGTCCACGAGGTAGGCGAGGAATAAGGAGCAGGATTGCATCACCACCACGCCCAGGATCGCGAACTTGGCCGCGTTGCCCATAGCGGTCCACCAATTGGGGTCATAGGTAAAGATCAATTGAAAATTGCGCAGCCCCACCCAGGTGCGGGTGGGTTCGATGCCGTTCCATTTGAATAGGGAAAGATACACCGTGCTCAGAATCGGATACAGGCTGAAAACGGAAAAGACCAGGATGGCCGGGAGAATGAAAAGGAAGTTCCCGGCGCAATCCTTGGTTTGGCGCCACCGTTTTTGAATGGCCGGAGCTGGGGCGGGCATTACCGATCACCTCGCGCGAAAGGAGTTCCGGAAGTCCGGCGGACCGGACTTCCGGATGGCGAAAATTCCGAGTCAATCGTTATTTCAAGGAGGCGGCTTCCCAGGCCCGGTTGACCTCTTGGACCACCTGTTTGGGGGTTTTTTGCTTCAGGATAATCGACTGGATGCCGCGGGTAATCTGAGTGTCCACCTCATTGCCGCGCGACTTCAGGATGTTCGGAATGATCCGGCCGGCGTCGTCGGCGAATTGCCCGACCGCGCCTTCCAGTTTGACCTGCTTGGTAACTGCCGAGCTGGCGGGGAGATTGAAAGTCTCCTTGGCATAGCGGGCCTGCTGGGCCGGGGCGGTCAGCCATTCCAGGAATTTGACCGCGTTCTCCCGGTTGGGACTGGCGGCGTTGACCGCCAGAACCACGCCGTAACCGCCTTGGATATACACCCGGTGTTTCCCCGCGGACGGCGGCAACATGGCGCCGATCTTCGGGACCAGTCCGGGATTGGTGGCCTTGACGACGCCGATCCCCCAGGAACCGTCATAAAGAATGGCGCATTTCTCCTGGGCGAAGAGGCGTTCGGCGTCGGGATTGTCCCAGGTGGCCACGCCATCGGCATAAACGCCGGCGTCGCGCATCGCCGTGAAGACCTGGAACGTTTTGATCCAGTTGGGATCGGTCAGCCGTTTGCCTTGGTTTTGGGCGGCCACCATGCCGGTTTCGCCCATGATGTTCCAGGCGTAGACCTCCCAGAGGCTGATCCCCAGCCAAGTGCCGAATCCGGCCGCGAACGGCGTGATTCCGGCGGCGCGCAATTTCTTGCAGGCCGCCAGAAACTGGGTCATGGTCGCCGGCGGCTGCTCCGGATTCAGGCCGGCCTTTTGAAACAGTTCTTTGTTATAAAGGAATTGCATGTTGACGGAGTCCAGCGGCAGACCGTAGAGGCCGGGCTCGACGCCGTACGGATTGCCCTTGGCAAAGGAGATGTTGCCGAGCAGCGAGGCGATATAATTGCTGCGCCAGGCGCCCGAGACATACTTGTCGAGGTTCAACATGCCGCCGGCTTTGATCCAGCGCGATTTGGCCTCGATCTTCACCGGATCGCCGCTGCCGTTGGTGGTGTAAATATCCGGGGCGGTCCCGGCTTGAATGGCGGCCTCCATCTTCCGTTCCACATCCTGATCGCCCGGGAACAACTGCACATCGACCTTGATTCCGGCGGCTTTCTCGTATTCTTTGGCGAAGTTCTCCATCAGATCTTTCCGGTCGACCATGTAGTGCCAGAAAGTAAGGGTTTTGGGAGCGGCCAGCGCCAGAGGGGCCGTGACCGACACGGCAATGAACAGAGCCACCAGGAAAAGCGACCAACCTTTTTTCTGCACAATAACGACCTCCCTTTTTTGGAATCGGTTCCAAACTTTAATACATATTCATTTCGTTCCTAAAATATCCTGCAATCCAAAAGAAAAAATTTACAAATTTTCATGATCGAGGATAAATATCGGCGGCCCGCAGCGTTGATCTCCTCATAAACGCTTGACAATCATCAGAGAACCGGCATTTCCGTCTTTTTGGAACCGTTTCATATTGGGAGGGCTCCGCTCTTTTTGGCAGGACCGCCTTCGAGAGCCCACAATTGAAGTTATTATTGCCATGAAGCGGGTTTTCGTTTAAAATGGGAGGTAGTTTAAAAGCGTTGTGATAAACCCTGTCCGAAGGCCAGGGTGAACACAAAAGCTCAGAAAAGCAAGGGATAAAGTCGTTTGATATCTTTTGGGAAGGCATTTTTCGGTTCGTAAGACTTTATCACAAGGCTTTTAATTCGAACAGAGGAGGATTTTTTCGTGAAATCCGCAAGCCAGATACGCCAGGAATTTCTCGACTTTTTCCAAGAAAAGGGGCATACCATCGTTTCCAGCGCCTCTTTGATTCCACATAATGATCCGACCCTGATCTTCACCAACGCCGGGATGAACCAGTTTAAGGACGTTTTTCTCGGGACCGGTACCCGGACCTATCACCGGGCGGCGGACTCTCAAAAATGCATCCGGGTGAGCGGCAAACACAATGACCTGGAAGAGGTCGGCCGGGATACCTACCACCATACCTTCTTCGAGATGCTCGGCAACTGGTCCTTTGGCGATTACTATAAGAAGGAAGCCATCGCCTGGGCGTGGGAGCTTTTGACCGGACGCTGGGGCCTGCCCAAGGACAAACTCTACGCCACGGTCTATCAGACCGACGAGGAGGCCGAATCCCTCTGGAAGCAGGTCACCGACATCCTGCCGGACCATATCATGCGTTTCGGGGAGAAGGATAATTTCTGGGAGATGGGCGACACCGGCCCGTGCGGCCCGTGTTCGGAGATTCATATCGATCTGGGACCGGAACGTTGCGACAAAGGGCATATTCCCGGCCACGTCTGCGGAGTCAATGCCGGCTGCGCCCGCTACATCGAACTCTGGAACCTGGTTTTCATTCAATATAACCGCAAGGGGGACGGCAGCCTGGAAGAGCTGCCCGCCAAGCATGTGGACACCGGAATGGGTTTCGAACGGATCGTCTCGGTGCTGCAGGGGCAACGCTCCAACTATGACATCGACCTGTTCCGCCGGATCATTCAAGGGATCGAGGAGGTAACCGGCCAGAGCTACGCCAAGGCCGAGCACCAGGTGGCGATGCGGGTGATCGCCGATCATATCCGGGCGCTGACCTTCGCCATTGCCGACGGCGCGTTGCCTTCCAATGACGGCCGGGGTTACGTGCTCCGCCGGATCCTGCGCCGGGCGGCCCGTTTCGGCCGGACCCTGGGCATGACCGAGCCTTTCCTGTACCGGGTCATCCCGCACCTGGCCGAGGCCATGGGCGCGGCCTACCCCGAGCTCCTGCAGCAACAGGCCCATTGCGAGCTGGTGAACAAGGCCGAGGAGGAAGGCTTCAACCGCACCCTGGACAAGGGGATTGAATTATTCGAAAGCATCGCCGCCCGGCTGGCGGCAGCCGGCGAAACGACGGTCGCCGGGGAGGATGCTTTCAAACTATACGACACCTACGGATTCCCGCTGGACCTGACCCAATTGATGGCCGAGGAGCGGGGTCTGACGGTCGATCTGGACGGCTTCGACCGGGAGATGGAGAACCAGCGGAACAAGGCCCGCCAGAGCGGCAAGTTCACCATGGCCGAGGATCAGACGCGCTGGGAGACCCTGGCCGAAGAGGCTCATTCCGTTTTCCGCGGTTACGAAGTTTTGGAGACTCCGGCCCGGCTTTGCCTAGTGGGCGAGGATCCGGACTACTGGCAGCTGGTCTTCGATCAGACGCCGTTTTACGCCGAGTCCGGCGGCCAGGTCGGCGACACCGGGACCATCCGGGCCGACGGCCGGGAGTTTGCGGTGGCGGATACCGTGAAGCTGAACGACCGCATTGTGCACCGGGTGCGCAAGGCCGGTCCGTTCCCCAAGGAGGCCCGGGAGTTTCAGCTGGCGGTCGCGGCCGACCGGCGCCGGGCCACCGCGGCCAATCATACCGCCACCCACTTGCTCCAGGCGGCTTTGCGGCAGGTACTCGGGGAGCACGTGCACCAATCCGGTTCCTCGGTTGCGCCGGAGCGGCTCCGTTTCGACTTTACCCATTTCGAGAAGATCACCGCTGAACAACTGGCGGAAGTGGAAAGCCTGGTTAACCGGGTGATCGGCCAGGGCATCGCGGTCTGTACCGAAGAGACCACTCACGAGGAAGCCCTGGCGGCCGGGGCGATGGCGCTCTTCGGCGAGAAGTACGGCGACCGGGTCCGGCTGGTGCGGGTGCCCGGCTTCAGCGCCGAGCTGTGCGGCGGCACCCATGTGGCCAATACCGCGCAGATCCGCTGGTTCCGGATCGTCTCCGAGAGCAGCGTGGCCACTGGGGTGCGCCGGATCGAGGCGGTCACCGGGGACGAGGCGTTCCGGATGGCCGATGCCGAAAGCCGGACCTTGGATGAGCTGTGCGGCCTGCTCAAGACCGATGCCGGCCAGGCGGTGGCGCGTTTGCAGTCGCTGTTGGACGACCTCAATAAGTACCAGAAAGAATTGGCCAAGTCCGGCCAGGATCAGGCGGCGCAGCAGGTGAAGGAGTTGTTCGGCCGGATCCGGCAGGCTGCGGCCGGGCGGTATCTGGTGGCCCGGGTGGACGGTCTGAGCATGGAACTGATGCGGGAGGCCGTCGACAAGCTGCGCGACCAGATGGGCAGCGGCGTGGCGGTGCTCGGCGCGGTCACCGAGGGGAAGGTCTCCTTCGTGGTCGGCGTCACCAAGGACCTCACCGGGACGGTGCAGGCTGGCAAGATCATCAAGGCGGTCGCGGCCGAGGCCGGCGGCGGCGGCGGCGGACGGCCGGATCTGGCCCAGGCCGGCGGGAAGGATGCCGCCAAGGTCGATCAGGCGCTGGCGGTCGGGGAAACGATGGTCAAGGAGTTATTGGGATAAGGATAGAGGCGGACGCGTTCCGCCTCTTTTGTTTTTGGGGAAAAGGATGGTCCGGATTCGGGATTGGCGGATTCGAGTCTGGGGAGAATAGGCTATAATTAAATGATGGCAAACTATCTTCTTGATCCATTCCAATAAGACATCGGAAGTCTACATTTGATGGCTCCGGGCGCAAGGTCAGGGATGGCGAAAGCAGCTCTCAGATGTATCAAGAAAGTCCGGAAAGTTTTCGTGATTTCTTTGAAAGCATGCCGATGGGGAGACTATTCCTGGCTCCCCACACCCCTCCAGGACCAAAGGGTGTAGTGGGACACCCTTTGGAATCCGCCCACCCAGAACCGAGGTTCCGGGACCTCCTTTATGCATCCATGGTCTTTGTCTTCACCATCCATGGTCTTCTGCCTGGCTACCGGGTGATGGCTTTCGAACTCCCCTCCGCTGGCGACCGCTGTTTTTCCTCCGGGAAAAACAGCGGCGCTCGTCTCCCTCCATGGAGACGGCTACTGTTGGATGGACTTTGCCCGTCAAATCAGGAAGGGTTCGGGCCGGGGTTCATGGATAAAATACCGTCGGTGGGTAAAGGAGGAGAAGCTTGTTTTTAGAGAATTGACTTACTATACCTATGGATGAGGTGAGCGAATGTATCTGGTGGACTATCACGTGCACACCAAACGCTGCCGGCACGCGGGCGGCCGGGACCGGGAGTATATCGAGTGCGCCATCGGCAAGGGCCTCCGGGAACTGGGCTTCGCCGATCACGTGCCCCGCTTCTACGAGCCGGATAAGCCGGGTAAGGTGAGCGAGCGCGGCATGGCCTGGTGCGATCTGGACGAGTATATCGGGGCGGTGGCCGGCTACCGGAAGGAATACCGGGGGGAGATCGTCATCAAGCTGGGCTTGGAATTGGACTTCGTGCCCGGCTGGGAGCGGGAGACCGAGCGGATCGTCAGGGATTATCCTTGGGACTATGTGATCGGATCGGTCCATTTCTTCCCGGAGTGGAATTACGGCTATATCGCCCGGGAACAGGAGCATGGGCCGGAGGAGATCTATCCCTTGTATTTCCGGCGGGTGGCCGAGGCCGGGGAGAGCGGATTCTTCAATATTTTGGGCCATGTCGACCTGCCCAAACGTTCGTTTCCCCGGCTGGCGCCGGAGACCATGGCCGCGCTCCACCGCGAACTGGCGGTCCGCCTGGGGAAGGCGGGGGCGGTCATCGAATTGAACACCTACGGCATGCGCGGTTCGAAACTGGGTGATGTCGGCCTCTATCCCGACCGGGAGCTGCTCGTCCTGTGCCGGCGGGAAGGGGTCCGGGTGACGCTGGGCTCCGACGCCCACCGGCCCCGGGACGTGGCGGCCGACTTCGACCGGGCCACGGCGCTGCTGACGGAGTGCGGTTTTGATGAGATTATGACCTTTGAAAAGCGGCAGGTTCGGCCGGTCGCCTGGCGGGAATGAACGGCGCCTCCCGGCCGGGCCGGGAGGCTGCTTCAGGCCCGGACGGCGTCGGACAACAGCCCGAGCGTGAAAAGGATGAATTCCTCGGCGCCGAGACCGTGGTTACCCGCGAAAGAATGGCCGGACTCGGAGAACATCTGAAAGAACCCGCTATGCACGAAAATAAAGGAGTACGCCGCCTTCGCCTCATCCAGATCGGCCCGGATGCTGCCATCGGCTTTCCCTTCCTCAAACACCGCGCTCAGTTCCCCAAACGCGGCGCGCTTCAACTCCAGCAGCTTTTGGCGCTGCGGGACGTCCGGGGCGCTGACCTGAATAAAGCCCGTGTAGAGCAGCAGGAAAGTGTCGGGGTGATCTTTATAGTACTGATAGTAGGCCAATCCGGCGCGTTGGATCTTCTCAAAACCGCTGTCCCCCGCCGCCACCGCGGCGCGAAAATACGCCAAAAGCTGCTGAAATTGCTTGAGCGCCACCGCGAAATAGAGATCTTCCTTGCCGCTGAAATACTGATAGACGGTTCGCTTGGTAAACTGGGCCGCTTTGGCGATCTCGTCCATCGAAGCGCCGTCGAAGCCTTTTTGGCAGAAGACCGCCTCCGCCGCGGCGACGATCTCCGCCTCGCGCGCCTGCCGCTCCTTCTCCCGCCGTGATAATTGCTGTAACAAAATTGCAACTCCTCACCATTGAGTCTGGTATTGACTTCCAGTATACTATTAGTATATTATCTATACTAGAAGAATACCGGATACGCGTTCAGTATATTACAGGAGATGAACCCGTGTCAAGCTTGATTGATTCGAGAAATAGCGGTTTAGCGGGAGGTCGCATGTCATGAAACAAACACCGAAAGTGGTCGGGGTGATCTCCAGCGCCCACCGGAACGGCAATACCGCGGCGCTGGTCCGGGAGGCGCTGGGGGGCGCGGCTGCGGCGGGCGCCACGGTGGAGGAGATCTTCCTGCCCCAGCTGCGGATCGAATATTGCAACGGCTGTTTCCACTGTATCAGCGCGGGGGAGTGTCCCATCGGGGACGATTTCGCCGCCGTCCAAAGCGCGCTGTACGAGGCCGACGGCATCATTCTGGGTTCGCCGACCTATGCCGGGTCGTTTAACGCGGTCATGCAGACGCTCTTCGAACGGCTGGGCATGTATGAGCGGCTCACTTCCTCGCTGGGTGGCAAGTACCTGGCGGGCGTCTCCAGCTGCAGCGGCATGGGCGCGGCGGCGGTAGCCCGGCGCATGGTCCGGCTGATGAGCGGCGGCATCTTCGGGCGGGGTTATGAGAGCGGTACGCTGGGAGTCCCGCTCCGCGGCCGCGAGGCCGCGGCCCTCCCCAAACCACTGCGGCGAGCCCGGAACTTGGGCGGGAAGCTGGTCCGGGATATCCGGCGGGGCCGGCGCTTTCCGCTGCAGAACTTGGCGGGCCGGCTGGTCAGCCGCTGGATATTGCGGCCCAATTTCCGCCGCTTCATTCTGAGCAACCGGGACGGTGGCATGAAGGCCGTCTATCAGAATCTCAACCGGCGGGGGCTGCTGCCCTGAGCCGCGACGCGGCTCGTCCGGCGAGAAGGAGGGAATGCCATGAAGGTTACGGATACCGTTTACGCCCTGGACTCCACCCGCAGTTCCTATGCCTATCTCATTCTGGACCCGGCGGGGAATTGCTTGATCGATACCGGGCTGCCCGGCCGGGGCCGGGCCATCCTGAAGGAACTGGAGGCCCTGGGCGTCCGGCCCGAAACGATCCGCCAAATTCTCTTGACACATTACGATATCGATCACATAGGAAACGCCGCCATGTTGCAAAAGGCCACCGGCGCCGAACTGTGGGGGCCGGCGGAGGACATTCCCTACATATTGGGCGAGCGGGCCCGGCCGGGTATTAAGAAGGCTTTCACGGCGCTCTTTTGGGTCGAAAAACCGCGTGGTATCCAAGCGTATCCCCAGGAGCGGCTCATGGCGGGCCTCCGGGTCATCCCGACACCGGGGCACACCCCCGGTCATGTCTGCCTGCTCTTCGAGGATCTGCTGTTCGCCGGGGACCTGGTGGAGAACCGGGGCGGCCGGCTGAAACCGCTGGGCTCCTGGTTGACGTGGGACGGGGCGGTATTGCGGGACTCTTTGGCGAAAACGGCGGAGTTGTCTTTCCGCTGGATCTGCCCGGCGCACGGCGCGCCGGTCGAACGGGGCGACCGTTGGAAGCCGGAGACTCTCTGGCGGTAACTCCGCCCCGGCGGGGCGGTCCCGGGCTCCGTCCCGCACTTCCTCAAGATTTTTCCCCAACCGCCGCGGTTCCTCGGGTCATTGCGGTAGCCGCGACGGGGAGCGCTGTCGTTGATTCGGTTACAAAATGAGCCGTGACGGGGCTCGCCGCAGCGCCCGGGGCAACGCCGTTTCATCCGGCGCTCCCCCGCAAACCCCCGCGGGCAGCCGGAACGGGACGCCGCCCGGCCGCGCCGCCGGCTGCTTTTATGAAAATTCCCGTATCACCGTATATTTCATTTCCAACCCACCGACACTGAAGAGTGTAAGGAGGGATTGGCAATGATTCGAAATTTTGCAAGCCGCATGATACTGGCGGGCGTCTTTTTGGTCTTATTCTCCATCAAATTCGTGGATGTCACGGTCGGCGAACAACTCCTGGAGTACCCGCTGGCCATCGCCTGGGAAGCCACGGGGATCCCCTTGACCGGGGTTTCCACCGAGACCTGGACCCAGCTGAATACCCGCTGGATGCCGGAGTACGAACTGAAGAAAACGGCCGAGCAGATTCAGCGCCAGTTGCAATTGCGCCCCAAGACGTCGCTCCTCTCGGGCCAGCAGTCCGAGTTCGCCTATGTTTCGTTTGAGGGGACCCGAGCCGACGGCACGCTGGTGGCGGTGACCCTGCAGTCGACCCGCAACGACAACCTGGTCGAGACCCAGCTGGGCGTGAATACCGTCAACGCCGGGGTGATCCCGGACCTGCGGGGCTATATCGAGAAACTGCGCCGCTCGGTGCTGCCCCTTGGCCGGAACGCCCGGTTCAACGTGGCCCTCTCCGGTGAGCGGAAGGGGAAGATCCCGGTGAATTTGATGCGGGATTTTTCGGGGAAAGCCTTCCGCCGGATCAAGGCGCGGGTGATCGACGCGGCGGTTCAGGACGGGAACATGGTGCAAAAGGGCTACACCAATCTGATCAAGGACGCGGTGAGCTACCGTTCCAGCCAGGTCAATATCGAGCTGAATACCAGATATGATCCGGCCCGCAACCTGACCGAGGTGATCATCGCCACGCCCGACGTGAGCGACGGCGTATGACAGCGGCCGCAGCCGCGGGCTGCGCCGCCCCGGGCCGGGGCGGCGGAAGAAGGACGCCTGTCCGCTGGAAGCGGCAGGCGTTTTTCATTGGGAACGGACGACGCTGGTGCCGGGCCGCCGCTCGGGGAGGGAGAGGGCCAGCAGGGTCGCGATCACCGGGAAGATGAGCAGCAGGCTCAAGGCCGAATGCAAGCCGTAGCTGTCGGCCAACCGTCCCAGCCCCGGGGCGGCCAGGCCGCCGATGCTCACCGCCAGTCCCAGGGTGACGCCGGAGGCCAGGCCGACCCGGTTGGGCAGGTAACGCTGGCCCAGAACCACCATGGGACTGAAAGGGGCGTACAACGCGATGCCCATGGGGATCAAGAGGGCGGTGGCCAGGTAGAGGTCGGTCGTCCGGCTGAACAGCCAGAAGATCGGGAAGAGCAAGGCGAATCCGCCGCCGATCACGGCGCGGTAGCCGAACCGCTCCGCCAGGCGGCCGCCGATCAGGGTCCCGACCGCTCCCGACAGGTAGAGGATGGAGATGCTGCCGGCGCCCAGTGTTTTGGACTGGTGCAGGATGTGGATCCAGTACAAGGGCAAAAAGGTGGTCAGCCCGTAAAAGAGGATCGAGCGCACGATGACCGCGCCGGAGATGCGCAGGAAGGGCGACCACTGATCCGGGGCCGTTCCGGCCGGCGTCGGGGGCTGCTGGGGATCCGGGCCGGCCGGGCAGGAGGCTCCGGCGAAGCGGCGGTACAGAATCAAAGCCACCAGCGCGGGCGGGATGAGCAAGGCCAGGGTGCCCCGGAGGCCCCAGAGCGACAGCACCGCCGTGGCCAGGATGGGACCGGCCGCGAAGCCGGTATTCCCGCCGACCGTGAAGTAGCTCATGCCCACCGCCTTCTGCCGGGCCGAGGCGCTATTGGCGAGCCGGGCCCCGTCAGGATGGAAGAGCGCCACGCCGACGCCGCTCATGGCCACGGAGCAGAGGATCAGGGGATAGGACGGCATCACCCCCGCCAGAGCCAACCCCAGCCCCGCCAGGAATACCCCCAACGGCATCAGCCAGCTCCGGCCGGAACAATCGGAAAAATAGCCGAAGAGCGGCTGGATGATGGAAGAAGTGATATTGGCCGCGAAGAGAATGCCGGCCGCCGCCGCGTAGGACAGGTGGTGCTCGGCAATGAAGAAAGGCAGCAGGGCGGCGATGGCCCCCTGGTTGACATCGGTGAAAAAGTGTCCGGCCGCCAACAGCCAGATGGAACGCGGTTTCATGCAATGAACCTCCTTGTCAATGGAAACTTGGCCGGCTGGGAACTCCCGACGGAGCGGCAGATTCCAGGCTCGGACCAGCTCGATGTGGTATTTTCCTTACCCACCAGTATACCACAGATCCGCCGGCCCGCTGCGGACAATGCCGAAAATTCGCTTCGCCAGCCGAAGCCATAGTCAGTGGAGCATCTTGGGGTTGACAAATTGGCCGCGATCGCATAGGATGATGATAATATCATACCCTATGGGGTATATGTGGAGGTTGATTCGGGAATGAAGCTGAAGCAGATCATTCATCAATGGGCTTGGGTCATCCTGATCGCGTTCTGCCTGATCGGCGTGGCGTATCCGGTGATTGGCGCGGCGGCCCTAATCTGCATGGCGGCGCCGGTAGTCACGGCCTTTTTTAAGGGGCGGATGTGGTGCGGCCATTTCTGTCCGCGCGGCAGCTACAATGACGTGGTCCTGGCCCAATTCAGCCGCAGGCTGAAGCTGCCGCGGCTATTCAAAGGAGCCTGGTTTCGCTGGACCTTTTTCGGGTTATTGATGGCCGCTTTCGCGGTGCAGATCGGCCTGGCCTGGGGAGACCCCTGGGCCGTCGGCAAGGTCTTCGTCCGCATGATCATCGTGACCACCCTGTTGGCCACGGTGCTCGGCCTGATCTTTCAGCCGCGGACCTGGTGCGGGATCTGTCCCATGGGCACCTTGGCCGGAGCGGTGGCGCAGCGCCGCGCGGCCGCCAAAGCGGGGAAGGGGCCGGCCGTCGCGCCGTCCTGCCCCGGGAACGCCGCCAAGCTTCCGCAATCGCCGGAGCGCTCCTGAAACCGGAACGGCGGAAGGAACCGGTCCGTCCGATGGGCGAGCCTCGTGATTCGCCAGAAAAAATGCCTTCGTGGAAACGGGGCATTTTTTTGCGATTCTTGTCAAATGGAAACATTTCCATTACAATGGAATAAAACAATGCGCAGAGTTCGGGGGCAGCCATGTCGACCATCAAAGAGATCGCCAAATTGGCCGGCGTCGGAGTGGGAACCGTTTCGCGGGTTCTCAACGGCGGGCAGAACGTTTCCCAGGAGACGCTGGAAAAGGTGCTGGAGATCTCCCGCAAATTGAACTATAAACCGAACAAGACCGCCCGGAGCCTGGTGAAGGGGCATTATTCCCAGCCGACCATCGGGGTGGTCTTCACCGTCGCCATTCACCCTTTTTTCCAGGAGATTTTGAAAGGCATCTATCACGGGCTGAAGCCGTCCCATTACAACCTGTTGATCTTCAATACCGGAGGCGACCGGAGCGACGTTTTCAACCGGATCCCCTACGAAAATCTGGCCGGGGTGCTGATTGTCTCCACCAAGATGACCCCGGAGGAGAAGCGGCAGCTCAAAATGAACGGGGTCCCCTTTCTGTATCTGGACTATTTCGAGCAGGGCGAAAACTCAATTTACCTGGATAATTTCCGGGGCGGCGGTCTGGCCGCCGAGTACCTGCTGTCGCAACAGGCGGCCAAGATCGCCTTTGTGGGGGAGAATACCCGCAATCAGCAGTTTGAAGAGCGCTACGCGGGGTTCCTCGGCAAGCTGGAGGAGAACGGCTTGGGCATCGTCTGCCGCAAGCTGATCGACATTAAGGTAGACATGCCGTTCGACGTCTATGAGCAGGAATCGTACCTTTTGACCAAGGAGCTGCTGCAGGAGAAGGAGATCGACGGGATCTTTTATTACTGCGACGAATTCGCCTACGGCGGACTGACCGCCCTCCGCGAATTGGGCAGACAGCTGCCGATCATCGGCTACGACGATATCCTGCCCTCGAAATATCTGGAGCTGACCACCGTCCGGCAACCCGCCTATCAGCTGGGGCTGGCGGGGGCCGAGACCATCATGGAGCTGGCGGCGGATCAGAGCGGGGAAGTGCTGAACCAATGCATCCGGCCGGAACTGATGATCCGGTCCACTTAAAAAAGCCCGCCGCTCCGGGGAAGAACGAAAAACTTTCCTCGCCCGATTGACATTTGGAAACGATTCTATTATCATAAAAGGGCGGATGGAAAAATATACATTGGAAAAGCAGGTTGTTTTTTGTCCGAAATGGAAACGATTCCAGCCAAAAATTGCGGAGGAGTGTGAAGTATGAAGAGAAAAAAGATCGTCAGTAGCTTGTTCGTAACCATCCTGCTCGGCGTGATGCTGTTGACCCAATGCGCGTTCGGGGAGACCGCCGCCATCTCCGTCACCGGTACCTGGGGCGGGAGTGAATTGGCCACCTTTATGAAGATCTGTGAGGCGGCGGGGGTGAAGGTGAATTTCAATACCACCCGCGACCTGAATGCGGTGTTGGCCACCGCGGTCAAGGCCAAGACGCTTCCGGACATCGCGATCCTGCCCAACCCCGGCAAACTGCAGGAACTGGCGAAGCAGGGCGTGTTGAAACCATTGACCTACGTCTCCAAGGCCGATCTGAAGAATTACGCCCGCACCTGGATCAGCCTCGGCAGTTACGCGGGCAAATTATACGGGATCTACTTTAAAGTGGCCAACAAGTCGGTCATCTGGTACAATCCCAAAGAATTCAAGAAGAACGGCTGGGCGGTTCCGAAGACCTGGGACGAACTGGTGGCCCTCAACAAAAAGATCGTCGCCGCCGGCAAGACTCCCTGGTCCATCGGCGCCGATATCGGCTGGCCGTTGTCAGACTGGATCGAGAATATCATGATCCGCACCGCCGGCCCCGAGGTATATGAGAAATGGATCAATCATGAGATCCCCTGGACCGACCCGGCGGTGAAGAAAGCCTTCCAGACCTGGGGGCAGATCGTGGGCGACCCCAAGAACCTGGCCGGCGGGATCGACGGGACCCTGGCGACCACCTTCCAGAACGGCGCGGTCGCGGTCTTCCAGGATAATCCCAAAGCCTACCTGTATTATGAGGGCGACTTCATGAGCGGCATCGTCACTTCGCAGCTTCCGAGCGTCAAAGTCGGCGAGGACATGGACTTCTTCGCTTTCCCGGCCATCAATCCCAAGTATGGCGCGCCGGTAGTGGGCGGAGCCGACGTCTTGGTGGCCTTCTCCAACAAGCCGGAAGTCAAAAAGCTGATGAAATACCTCACTACGGTCCAGGCGAACGAGATCGCGGTGCAGGGCGGCTTCCTCTCCCAGAATAAGGGCGTCTCTTTGGATGCCTATCCCAACGTGGTCAGCAGGAACTCGGCCCGGATTCTCACCAAAGCCAGTATTTACGCTTTCGACGCCTCCGACCTGATGCCGCCGGCAGTCGGCAACCAGGGCGGTTTCTGGGATGCTTGCAAGCGGTACATTCAAGACCCCTCCAAGCTGGATGCGATCCTGGCCGATATGGAGGCCCTCGCCAAAAAGAATTACTGAGATCAGACGCCGTGGGCTGCTCCAAAAGTCTCCGTAGCGAATCAACTTTTGGAGCGGCCCTTTTTTATCGTGGAGAAGCGCCAACCGCTGTCGCATTCCCCCGGAAGCTCGGGACGCGGATGCAAGGCGCGGGATTTTGCCAAAGGGAGTGAGCGGATGATAGCAGCAAGCAGCGACCGCAACCGCCGGATTCTGGAATGGACCGGACATTATCTGTGGATTTTGCCGGCCGCGGTTTTGGTTTTTTTCTTTTTGATTCTGCCGACGTTTCAAACCATTTACCTCAGCCTGAATCAGGAGGTCTCGTTCAGCGAGAGCGAATTCAGGCAGTATGTCCTGGATGAGTTGAAGACCGCCAGCGGCCGGGAGGTCACCCGCTACGACCTGTTCCGCGAGATTCCCGGATGGCAAAAGGCGCTGGCCAGGATCGAGGCTCATTACCGGATCCGGGTCGCTCCCGGCGAGATTGACGCCGCGATGACCGTCAAGGATACGGTGGAGCTGCTGACGATCGCCATCAACCAGGCGCTGCAGGAAAACGGCAATGCCCAGCAGTTCGTGGGGTTGAAAAACTACGCCGCGATGCTCGCGGACCGGAACATGCTGACCGCCTTCAAGAACAACCTGCTCTGGCTGGTGGTCTTCACCCTCTTCACGGTCAGCCTGGGGCTGGCCATCGCCGCCCTGGCGGACCGGGTCCGCTGGGCCACGCTGGCCAAGACCATCATCTTTATGCCGATGGCCATCTCCGGCGTAGCCGCCGGCGTGATCTGGAACTTCATGTATTTCAAGGACGTTCATACCGGCACCCTCAACGCGCTGCTGAACCTGCTCGTGAAGGTGAGCCCGCTGCCGGTCAAAACCTTTGAGGGCATCGCCTTTCTGGGAAGGCCCGAACTGGTCAATCTGGCGCTGATCGCGGCCGGCGTCTGGATGCAGGTGGGTTTCTGCACGGTGATCTTTGGCGCCGCTTTGAAGGCGGTCCCCGTGGAACTGCTGGAGATGGCCAGGATCGAGGGGGCCAAAAACCTGCAAGTATTCTTCAAGATCGAATTGCCCATCATCCAGTCGACCATCGTGGTGGTGGTGACCCAGATGATCATCTGGGTGCTTCGGGTCTTCGACATTATTTACGCGCTGACCAAGGGCGGACCCTTTAATTCCAGTGAAGTGGTTGCCAACCGGATGTATATGACGGCATTTAACGAAGGCAATTTCCAGTACGCCGCGGCCATGGCGGTGATCCTCTTCATCGCGGTGATCCCGATCCTGATCATGAATATCCGGAATCTGGCCTATGAAGACAGCGTTCGCGAATAGCGGGGGGAAGAGAAGATGAAACGGAATAACAGTACTGCCGTCCACGCCTTGGGCAGCACCCCATGGGCGCACTGGATCCTGGCCGTGATGGTCGTGGCCTGGCTGACGCCGACCCTGATGTTGTTTGTCAGCTCGCTCCGGCCGGTGGATCAGATGATGACCAGCGGCTGGTGGACCGCTTTTGGGCAGCCGGGACAGTTTACTTTGGAGAACTACCGCACAGTGCTGGCGAGCAAGGGGATAGGGACCGGCTTCGTGAATTCGCTCTTGATCACGATTCCCTCGACCATTCTGCCGATCATTATCGGCGCGATGGCCGCCTATCCGCTCTCCTTCTTCCGGTTTCCGGGGCGGAAGGCGATCTTCATTACGATCATCGCCATGCAGATCGTGCCGTTGCAGACGGTGCTCATTCCGGTGCTGCTGACCTTGAAAGGGTTGCGCCTGAACGGGACGTTCCTCGGCATCTGGCTGGCTCATACCGCGTTCGGGCTGCCGCTCTGCATCTATCTTTTCCGCAATTTCTTCGCCCAGCTGCCATACTCGCTGATCGAAGCCGCCAAGATCGACGGCGCGGGAAATCTGCAGATCTTTGTGCGGCTGATCGCTCCGCTCTCCAAACCGGCCTTCGCCAGCCTGGCCATATTCCAGTTCCTCTGGGTCTGGAACGACCTGCTGGTGGCACTGGTCCTCTTGGGCGATCCGGCCTTGAGCCCTTTGACGGTGCGGCTGTCGAGCCTGCTGGGTTCGCTGGACGCCGGGTGGAACGTCATGACGCCGGCCGCCTTTTCTTCGCTCATCCTGCCGCTGGTGATCTTTGTGACCTTCCAGAAGTATTTCGTCCGGGGCATCCTGGGCGGCGCGGTCAAGGGATGACCGGAAGAAAGGAATGGCTGCCGGGTTGTGACGGCTTTCCTGCGCGCAAGCGGCGGATGGCCGGCATAACCTAGGGATGATCCATATTCAAAGCTGATGCAACAGGAGATACGCGATGTTGAAAGACCTGACCGCTGTACGGGCGATCTATCCGGACCATGAGTGGGAGATCGTCGAGGAAGAGTTTAAACCCCAATACAACCTGCGCAACGAGACCATCTTTGCCCTGGGCAACGGCTATCTGGGCCTGCGGGGCAATCTGGAGGAGGGCTGGTCCGGCCCGCCGGGCGACACCATCGAAGGAACGTATATCAACGGGTTTTATGAGAGCGAGCCGATCCCCTACGGGGAGATCGCCTACGGTTACGCCGAGCGGAGCCAGACCATGCTCAACGTGACCAACGGCAAGCTGATCCGGCTGTTCGTCGGCGACGAAGAGTTCCGGATGCAGAACGGCGCGGTCTCCGAATACCGCCGGACGCTGAACCTGCGGACCGGGATTCTGACCCGGAGCCTGGTCTGGCGCTCGCCCCGGGGCAAAACGGTCCGGCTCCGCATCGAGCGGCTGGTGGCCCTGGGCCAGAAGCATCTGGCCGCTATCCGCTATGAGGTGACCCCGCTCGACTGCGACGGGACTATCCGGCTGGTATCGCTGCTGGACGGGGATGTCGGCAACCTGACGGCCACCGACGATCCGCGCGCCGGCTCCAGTCTGACGGTCCGGGCGCTGCAGCTCCAGAGCAAGCGGACCGACGGCACCTATCTCGAGCTCATGCAACGCACCCGGAATACCGGCTTCAGTGTGATGGCCGCGGCGGAGCACTGCCTGACCACGGAGAGCGGCTATACCCTCGCCGCGGTGGACGGCCGGGTGGCGACGGGCGTGGAGTTTGCCATTGAGGCCCGGGCGGGAGTCCCGATCCGGCTGGAGAAGTATCTGGCCTACGCCACCACCCGGGATCTGCCGGAGGAGGGACTCTCGGAGTTCGGGCGCGCTCTCCTCGACCGGGCTAAGGGCGGCGGGTTCGCGGCCCTCCGGGAGCAACAGCGGCAGTTGCTGGAAGCTTTCTGGAGCAAGGCCGATGTGACCATCGTGGGAGAGCCCGGGATTCAGCAGGGCATCCGGTACAATATCTTTCAGCTCTTGCAGTCGGCGGGACGGGACGGCAAGACCAACATCGCGGCCAAGGGGCTGAGCGGGGAAGGGTACGAAGGGCATTACTTCTGGGACAGCGAAATGTACGTGGTGCCGTTCTTCCTCTACCATCATCCCGGGATCAGCCGGAAACTGCTGGAATACCGCTACCGCATCCTGGATCAGGCGCGGCGGCGCGCCCGGCAAATGGCCCATTCCAAAGGCGCCTTGTTTCCCTGGCGGACCATTGACGGCGAGGAGTGCTCAGCCTATTACCCGGCGGGGACCGCCCAGTACCATATCAATGCCGACATCGCCTACGCCATCCGCCAATACATGCAGGCGACCGGGGACTGGGAGTTCCTGAAGGAATACGGGGCGGAAATCCTGTTTGAGACGGCCCGGATCTGGGCCGATCTGGGGGAATACATTCCGCAGCGGGGGAACCGCTTCTGCATCAATTGCGTGACCGGTCCGGATGAGTATTCGGCCCTGGTCAACAATAACTGCTATACCAATCTGATGGCCCGGGCGCATTTGGAATATGCCTGCGACACCGCGGCCTGGCTCCGCCAGAACGCCCCCGCGGCCTACCAGTCGCTGGCGGCCCGGATCGACTTGGCGGAGGAGGAGATTGACGCCTGGCGGGAGGCGGCGCGCCGGATGCTGATCCCGTTCGACGAGGCCAGCGGGTTATACCTCCAGGACGACTCCTTTATGGACCGGGCGCCGTGGGACTTTGCCAACACCCCGGCCGAGAACTACCCATTGCTGGTCCATTATCACCCGCTGGTCATCTACAGGCACCAGGTTTGCAAACAGGCCGATCTGGTGATGGCGCTGTTTTTGTTGGGAGAGCTTTTTACGCCGGAAGAGAAACGGCGCAATTTTGATTTTTACGAGCGGGTGACGACCCACGACTCCTCGTTGTCGCCATGCATCTTTAGCATCGTGGCCAGCGATATCGGGGATGTCGCCAAGGCTTACCGCTATTTCATGGCCACCGCCCGGATGGATCTGGACGATCTGCACGGCAATACCCATCAGGGAATCCATGTGGCCAATATGGCCGGGGCCTGGCTCTGCCTGGTCCAGGGCTTCGCCGGCATGCGCACGGCGAACGGCGTTTTGAGTTTCAATCCGCGCCTTCCGGAAGCGTGGCGGGAGTATGGTTTCAAGATCGCTTTTCAGGGCCGGCTGATTCAGGTGCGGGTCGACCGGCGGGGCGCGATGCTGACTTTGCTGGAAGGAGAGGAGATGACCGTGATGCTTCAGGGAGAGACGGTGCTGTTGCAGAAGGAGATCCGGGGCTTCATCTTTGACCTGGACGGGGTCTTGACCGATTCGTCGGAGTATCACTACCGCGCCTGGCAGCGGCTGGCCGACGAGGAGGGGTTGCCTTTCAGCCGGAAGGAGAACGAGCAATTACGGGGGATCCCGCGCCGGGAATCGCTGCTCATCGTGCTCAAGGGGCGGAAGTGCTCCGAGGTGCAGCTGGCCGAGCTGATGGAACGGAAGAACCGCTATTATCAGGAACTGATCCAGCGGATTACCCCGCGCGATCTGCTGCCCGGCGTGGCGGAACTGCTGGCGGAGTTGCGGGCCGCCGGCCTGAAGCTGGCGCTCGGCTCCAGCAGCAAAAATGCAGCCGAGGTCTTGCGCAGACTGGGGATTGACGCCATGTTTGACGCCATTTCCGACGGCCATAGCGTAAGCCATGCCAAACCCGCGCCGGATCTTTTCCTCGATGCAGCCGCCAAACTGGGACTCCCCGCCGCGGCCTGCGTGGTGGTGGAAGACGCGGCGGCCGGGATTCAGGCCGCCCGGAGCGGCGGTTTCCTTTCGGTCGGCTTGGGCCCCGTGACGCGGGTCGCCGGGGCCGATGCGATCTTCCCCGATCTGAAAGGAATCCGGCTGGCGGATATCCTGGCCGCTTTAAAAGCGTTGTGATAAACCCTGCCCGAAGGTCAGGGTGAACACAAAAGCTCAGAAAAGCAAGTGATAAAGTCGATTTTTTAACCTTTTTGTATGCTGATCTCGTTTCGAAAGACTTTATCACATGGCTTTTAAAAAGGCAATGCGGCGACTCGCCCAACCGCGCTTTGGCGCAATGAACCGGAGACTCAGGACTCCGGAACCGGGCCGGCGGCTTGGATCGCGTCCTCCAGCGCCTTGACGCCGATCTCGCGGTCCCATTGGTTGAAATAGCACGGGTATTGGGTGCCGCAACCCTCGCATTGCAGGTACTGGCGGGCGTCTTTCTGCTCCCGGGTGTCGTAGAGAAAGGGCAGGAATTCGTCGGTGTTTTTCCAGCCGGGGGCGTTTTCGTCGATCCGGTAGGAGTATTCGTAGGTGGCTTCATATTTGATGGTAAAATGATGGCCCTGGCAAACCCGGCATACCAAAGGTCCGTTTTCCGCCATATCGTCTCGCCCCATTCGCGCCGGCCGTATCCCGGCCGGCTGGCAACCCCCAAAAAAGGCCGCGCGATTAGCTTTTGCCGGGCCGGTCCCGAATATTCTCCGGACCGGCCTTTTCCCAATTTTCCAGGCGGCGTATCCGATGAAAAGAACTCCGGCGGCTTGACGCGGAGTTCTTCATTATCTTTGGAAAGAAACTTCTTTGCTTGGGCGGTAGTGTTTTGACCCGGGGAAAACGGGTGTTGCATCAAGACGGAGAACGGAAAGGAAGAGGAACCGGGAGTACCGCCACTGACGGGGGAGCTTTCGCAAAAAGGTCAGGACTTGATGTCCAACTGGATCTCGCCGTTACGGATCGCCCGGCGAAACACGTTAATGGCATTTTGCAATTGCACATGGGACTCGAACGCGGTCGGATTCCGTTTGCTCTGCATGATCGCTTCGGCAATCGCCTTCGCTTTCGGGTGGTCCGGATTTTTAGCCAGCCAGACTTGCTCATCTTGGGTTAAAGGTGTCAAAACTTATCACTCCTAGTCAGAATTTCAAGAAGTCCGTTTATGAAAACCGTCACTTCATCGGAGGTGAACTGCAGTCATTTGTATCCTGTTATATATTCATCCCCAATTCGTTCCTTCCTTCTAATTCCAACAACTATTTCATAAAAAAATTTACTGAGTATCCACTTCGCTCCGCTCACCCTCTTACTTTACCCGGTTTTAGCCGCACTTTCCCGACTTATCCACAGTCAAAACCATTAACCACATTATACGGATCCGTTTATCCACAAAAATAGATCGCTAATGATTATAAAGGTAAATCCGCAAGAAAGTACGTAAGCATGATAAGGATTCGGTCTAGCCCTCCTCCTCTCTCTTGGCTCTCCCCGAATCGGGGAGAGTAACCACCATTCTCCGCAGCCCAAAGGCTTTTGGGCCCCGGAGCCCGGTGGTTCCCCTTCCAGATTCGGGAAGGGCCGAGGGTTAGGACTATAGACGTCATGACTTATCCTTCAATCCCTTCCGTGAGTGAGCGGAGCTAACTTGATAATCATTAGATCGCTTATTCACAAAAAGAGCTTGCTGAACGACTGAGCGAGCTCTCTCATTCACAAAACAAGCTTGCTTATCCACAAAACGAGCTTGCCGAGCGACTGAGCGAGCTCACTTATTCACAAAACGAGCTTGCTGATTCACAAAACAAGCTCACTCATCCACAAAAAGAGCTCGCGGAACGACTGAGCAAGTTCGCTTATTCACAAAACCAGCTTGCCCGACGACTGAATGAGCTCTTTCAGTCACCTAAAGCGATCCGTGATTCACAAAACGTTCTCTCTCAGCTCCTCAACCCGATCCCGTATCCGCAAAACGACGCTACTACTGAGTATCAAGTTAGCTCTGCCAGAAAATACATAAAATATGATAAGGATTAGGTTCTACATCCTTCAATCCTTCGTGAGTGAGCGGAGCTATATAGGCCATCTAACGAACGAAATTGAGTTCATTTTGCGAAGAATATTTTAAAGTGATCTTGCAAACTCATGCGTAACAAGGTTATACAGAGACGTTTTTAGAATCAAACTGATCCTTGCCGCGCTGATTGTCTAAAAACTGACCTCTCCCCCTGTCCCCTCCCCGGCGGTATTTCATCCGTGAACCGCCGGACTCTATCCTTCCTGGACATGGCCCGGCGAAGTTATTTCTGATGGTAGACTCGACGGGGAGGGGTGGATTGCCACAAATTATTGCGCCCATTTTGGGGTTTTATCTTTGGCCTATTTCCGTTTGATTCATGTAAAAACTTACCTTTTTGCATAAACATTGGCCCTCGTTTCAAACGATTGACCCCTCCCCGTCGAATTAGCCGTCAGAATTTACTACGTCGGGGAGGGGAGCGGGGAGAGGTCGGTTTTGGGCTACTTCATCGCTACATTGAGCTCCCCGTTCTTTTTGGTTCCGGCTTTGCCGGGATAGGTTGAAATAAATATCTTTATTTCCGCAGCCCGGCGCGGAAGGGAAGAATTAGGCGGGCCACGGCCTCGAAAATGATCAATATTTATATTATCGGCCACGGAGACCGGCTTTTTTATGACGAGCGTGTTAAAAATGTTTACCGCCGGTTTCCCGAAAACGGAATCGCCGGAAAGGGCTTGGTTTTTCAAAAAATGCGCAGGCGGGAGAATGTTTTTTTCATCTCCGGGAGACGGGTGCCGGCGCCGGAGCGGAAGAGAATGTCCCGCCGCGACCGGGCTGCAAAAGGGTTTAAAAGCTTATTGGGGGGCGAATCCTCAACCGCTCAAGCGGGTTATCTTTTCCGATAATTTGTATTTCAACTTGAGGTTGAGTACCGCGGGCGTCAGGTCTATCGAAAGGCGATATCCCCTTGAGCATGCCGCAGACGGCGGTTCCGGGAGCGGGCCGGGTCAGGGCGTGCGGCAGCTGTTGCTCAGCCGTTTGCGCCGCCGTTCCGCCGCCGCCTGCCATTCCTGTCGCTCGGCGTCGGTCTCCGGGGTCAGGCCGGGAACGGGCGTCGGTTTGCCGGCGTCATCCAGGGCCACGAAGGTGAAGTAGGCGGTATTGGTCAGAATGACCGTCCCGGACATGGGGTTTTCGGCGTAGGCGTGAATGACCACCTCCATCGAGGTCCGGCCCACCCAGGTCAGCTTGGCCTTGAGGGTGACGATCTCGCCGACGTGGACCGGATGGCGGAAATCGAGGCAATCGACCACGATGGTGGCCACGTTGCGATTGGCGTGGCGGATGGCGGCCATGCCGCCGGCGATATCCATCCAGTGCATCATCCTGCCGCCCAGCAGGTTGCCGAGGAGATTGGCATCGTTGGGCAGGACCAGTTCGGTCATTTCCACTGCCGATGCCGCCGGCGGTTTGGCCGGAGTTTGGGATTGGGGGTTGGCGGGTTCGCTCATGTCGTCCTCCTGATGATCGCGCGCTTCGGCGAGATATTGGCTCCATTATACCACAGATCGGCGCGGAACATGCCGGGCACGCTTTAGTCCGGCCCGTCCGGTCGCCCGCATGAAGAGGGGCTCAGCTTTCCCACGAACCGCATCTTGGCGGCGACGGGCGTTTCGGTCGATTCCGGGATGAGCGGTTAGTCAGTTTTAAAAAATTTGGCGGATGGAAGGAATTCACATGAAAAGGGCGAAGATCTTTCTCAAACGTTTGCGTTAAAGGTTTACATTACATTGTGATGAAAATTTGGAGGATAGATTGACGACATTAAAAGACATCGCAACCCACTTGAATATCTCCATCGCCACGGTCTCGCGGGTTTTAAACAATAAGGCCGGCTTGATCGGCATCACCGACGAGACGAAGCAGAAGGTGCTGGAGGCCGCCAAGTTATTAAACTACCAGCCGGACCTCTCGGCGCGGAATCTTCGCTTGGGCCGCAGCTTGCGGGCGATCCTCTTCATCTACACCTACCCGGAAAAAGACAAGTACGGGACGGCAGAGAACATGTTTTTTCCCCATCCCTTCTTCAGCCATCTGCTCCACGGCGTGCAACTCGGCGTCCAGAAGAAGGGCTATTACGTTTCCTATCTGTCGGCGACCGAGCAGACCATCGAATCCTTGAGCAAGCTTTTTGACAACGAGATCAACGGGGTGATCTCCTGGGGCCAGCTTCCCGGGAACATCCGGGCCTTGATCCGGGACAAACGCCTCCCGCTGGTGGGCATCGAGCCCTATCTGGCGCCCGAGGACATCCGGCCCGCGATTTACGTCCATAACGAGTTGCTGATGTCGCAGGCCCTGGAACACTTGGTGAAACTGGGCCACAGGCGGATCGGCTTCATCTCGCTGAAAGATGAAGCCGGGGCGGAATTAAGCCAGTTCAAGGACCGCCGGGAGGCCTTTCTGAGATTGTTGCCAAGATTTGGGCTGGAGCCATTCTCCGGACAGGAAATGTTCGGCATCGTCCGGCCCGGCGTGCATGAGTACACACCGGGCAAAGTCGTGGCCCGGCAATGGCTGGAGACGGACGTCCGGCAACGCCCGACCGCCATCATTACCGGGAACGATCTATTGGCCGTCGGAGCCATCCGGACGCTGCGCAACGCCGGACTGTCGATACCGGGCGATCTGAGCATCGTCGGCACCGACGATATCGATTGGTCGGAGTACAATGAACCGCCGCTGACGACCGTGCGCATTCCCAAAGAGCAAATGGGCGAGCTGGCCGTGGCCTTGCTGGAGCGCTTGATGCGCGGCAAGGAAGTCCGGCGGAACTCCTATTTTATCAAAACCGGACTGATCGTCAGGGCGACCACCGGCCCGTGCCGGGAAGGAGGTGATGGGGATCAGTAAAACGCGCTTTTAATTAAAAGCCATGTGATAAAGTCCTCCAATTCGGAAATCATCCTTTCAATGGACTAAAAAACGACTTTATCACTTGCTTTTCTGAGCTTTTGTGTTCACCCTGGCCTTCGGACAGGGTTTATCACAACGCTTTTAATCTTCGATGAAGAAAGGACATTACGGATGGAAGTTCCACGCAACGAGTATCCGCGCCCGGACTGGGTCCGCCGGGAATGGCTCAGCTTGAACGGCGAATGGTCCTTCGCCTTTGACGACCGGGACCAGGGCCTCAGCCAGGGGTGGATGAAACAATCAGAGCATTTTGACAAAAGAATCGTCGTGCCGTTCCCCTTCCAGAGCAGCCTCAGCGGGATCGGCGATCCCGCGCCCCATCCGGTCATCTGGTACCGGCGCAGTTTTCAAACGCCGGCGGACTGGTCGGGCAGGCGCGTGCTATTGCATTTCGGCGCCGTGGATTACCAGGCCGCGGTTTGGGTGAACGGGCAATTCGCCGGAAGCCATGAGGGCGGCTACGTCCCTTTCGCCTTGGACATCACCGGATTACTGGGAGAGGGGGAGAACCGGCTGACGCTGCGGGTGGCCGACGATGAGCGTCCCAATCAGCCGCGCGGCAAGCAGAGCGCCAAATTGGACCGGTGGGGCTGCTGGTACACCCGGGTCAGCGGCATCTGGCAGCCGGTATGGCTGGAGCCGGTCCACCGGATTCATCTGCGCCAGGCCAAACTCCTGCCGGATATCGACCGCGCGGAGCTGGCGGTCAGGTTCGGGTTAAGCGAGTACGGGGAAAGCACCAGGTTGCGCTTGACCGTCCGTTTTCAAGAAAAGCTCGTGGTCGAGCAGGAGGTGACCGCCGGGAAGACCTTTGGATACTTCAACGACCTGTATCCCTTGGCCGAGCAGACGGTGAAGATCGCCATTCCCGGAGCGCGGCTCTGGTCGCCGGAGACTCCGGATCTGTATGATCTGGAGATCCAGGTGCTGGAGGCGGGGCTGCCGGTGGACACGGTGCAAACCTATTTCGGCATGCGCAAGGTGGCGACGGAGAACGGGCGGGTCTACCTGAATAACAAGCCTTACTATCTGCGGATGGTGCTGGATCAGGGGATCTGGGCGGACGGGATCTATACGCCGCGGACGGTGGAGGAGATCCGGCAGGACGTGGCGATGACCAAGGCGTTCGGTTTTAACGGCGCCCGGAAACACCAAAAGATCGAGGACCCCTACTATTACTATTTCTGCGACCGGCTGGGACTCCTGGTCTGGTCGGAGCTGCCGTCGTCCTACAGCTTTGACGAGCGGGCGGTCCGGACCGCGACGGCCGAGTGGCAGCAGGCGATCAGCCGGGACTACAATCACCCGTCCATCATGGCCTGGGTGCCGGTGAATGAGAGCTGGGGGACGGAGGGGTTATTCAACCCCGGGAACCCGGAGGTGTTCGGGCGGACTGTCGAATACCTGGAGACGATGTACCATCTGACCAAGGCGCTCGACGGCAGCCGGCTGGTGATCAGCAACGACGGTTGGCACCAGGCCACCACCGACCTGCTCACGATCCATGACTACAGCCAGGACGCCGGGGAGCTGGCCGAACATTACCGGGCATTCAAGGCGGACCGCCATGCCGCGAGTTTCCTGCCGGGGTTGCCCATTATTCTGCCGGGCTATGCCTACCGGGGGCAGCCGATCCTCATCACCGAGTTCGGCGGGGTGAAAACGGCCGAACAAGGGGATTTCGGATGGGGCTATGGCGAGGCGGTGCCCACCTACGCCGCAATGGGGGAACGGATTGGAACATTAATCCGCACCATCCTTGCAGAGGCTGAAATTTGCGGTTTTTGCTACACTCAGTTGACAGACACGGAACAAGAAGTGAATGGCTTGATGAATGCGCAACGCGTTCCCAAACTTGACCCTAACAAGTTCAGGGAGATATTCAGCGCAAAGTAAGGAGGTGCGGAAAAGTGAACGACCGGTCCGATGTCAATACCAGTTGAAAAGGGAATCGGAAAGGGCTGGGAACGCTGCGGTCAGCGGACCGGAGCGGCCGCAAAGCCCGGAAAAGCAAGGGAAAGCCCAGCGGGTTTTGTCCCACGGCTTTTAATTGCTAATTATTATAATACGAAAGGGAGGAAAGTACAATGAAGAAATCGTTGATCGTGGCGGCCCTGCTCTGCGCCATGGCCTTGTTGTTGGCGCCTCAGACTTTCGCAACCACCAAGCTGGTGTATTGGGATCTTTTCAGCGGCGGCGACGCCGACTTCATGACGGCGATGGTGAAGGAGTTCAACCGGACCCATCCCGATATCTTCGTGGACGAAGTTCCGAACAAGTGGGACGATTATTACAATCATCTGCTGACCGCCCTGGTCGCCAAGAAGGGGCCGGACGTCTGCATCATCCATACCAGCAACCTGCCGGCCTTTGCCTCCAAGAAGGTATTGCTGCCTTTGGACGGGCCGATCGCCAAGTATAACTTCCCGGCGAAGGACTTCGGCGCGAAGCTCTGGAATGGCGGCAAATATCAGGGCAAGCAAGTGGCGATCCCCCTCGATGTCCATCCCTTTATCCTGTACTACAACAAGGAACTGCTGGCCAGGGCCGGCTTCATGAAGGACGACAAGCCGCAGATCCCGGCCAATCCCGAGGAATTTGCGAGCTTTTTGAAGACCATCCGGGCCAAGACCGGCAAGTTCCCCTTGACCTTGGAGACCAACGGCTTCGGCGGCTACCGCTCCTGGTACAGCTTGCTGAATCAGGCCGGCGGCAGCCTGATGAGCGCCAACGGCAAGAAGATGACCGTGAACAGCGAAACCGCCCTGAAGACCCTGACCTGGTGGACCAATCTGCTGAAGGAGAACGGCATCAACTCCATGAATTACGACGAGTCCGTCGCGCTCTTTTCGCAAGGACAGTCCGCCCTGCACATCAACGGCGTCTGGGTGACCGGCGGTTTTGAAAAGCAGAACGGCCTGAAATTCGGGGCGATGCCTTTCCCCAATCTTTTCGGCAGCAAGGACGCCTGGGGCAATTCCCACAACTTCGTCATCCCCAATCCGGCCAAGGCCGATCCCAACCGGATCAAGGCCACCCTCACCTTTATCGACTGGATGACCGCCAACAGCGACAAATGGGCTTTAGCGGGCCATATTCCGCCGCGCTATTCGGTATTGCAGGGCGAGAAGTACAAGAGCATGCCCTACCGGCCCGGCTATGCCGCGCAGATGGAGAGTATCGCCTATTTGCCTTCGAACGTCCATATGTTGGAGATCGAGCAATTCATGGCCGATGAGATCGCCGCGGCCTACTCGGGAGCGAAGACTCCCGCACAGGCGCTGGCCACCATCGAACAGAAGTCCAACCGGGTTCTGAAGTAAGTTCAGCGGGGACGCCCCGGGCTCATCCGGGCCCGGGGCGTTCTTTCGGAGGAGGCTACGGCATGAATGGGGCTTACGGGCGAAGCCGGCGCTTCGCCTGGCTTGAGAAAGACAATGTGATCGGCTATGTTTTTTTGGCGCCGTTTTTGATATTTTTGTTTCTCTTCATGATCCTGCCGATATTTCAAGGCTTGTACATGAGCTTTTTTGACTGGAACGCCCTGACCCCGCCGGCCTTCGTGGGGCTGGGCAATTTTCAAACCATGTTCGGGGAGGTCGATTTCTGGTCTTCGTTGTGGCATACGGTTTATTTCGTGATCATCAGCACGCTCCCCCTGGTCGGGCTGGGCCTGGCGATCGCCCTGGGGCTGAATCGATCGTTCCGGGGAAAGACCATCGCGCGGGGCCTGTTCTTTTTCCCCTACTTATTGACCGTCTCGGTGGTGGCGACCATCTGGCGCTGGGTACTCCAGGAGCATTTCGGCCTGCTCAATTATTATCTGGGCAAGCTCGGCGCGGCCTCGCTGAAATGGCTCGGCGATCCCAATCTGGCGATGATCTCGATCGCCCTGGCCACCCTGTGGTGGACGGTCGGCTTTAATGTGGTGGTTTTTCTCGCCGCTTTGCAGGAGATCCCGGAGCAGCTGTATGAAGCCGCCCGGATCGACGGCGCCACGCCGTGGCAGTTATTCCGCCACATCACGCTCCCCCAGTTGCAGACCAGCCTGACCTTTGTATTCATCACCCAGATCATCGCCTCGTTTCAGGTCTTCGGCCAGGTGAATGTGATGACGGGCGGCGGACCGTTCGGTTCCACCCGGACACTGGTGCAGTACATCTACGAACAAGGCTTTAAGTATCTCAAGATGGGTTACGCCTCGGCTGTGGCCTATCTCCTGTTCGCCATCATGTTTGTCTGCACGGCGCTGCAGTGGAAGCTGTTTTCAAACGACAATGACGAATGAGGAGTGAGGGAAGAGCCAATGATCAATGACAATTTGTTGCGGCGCTCTGCGGGACGCCACGGCTGGAAAGGCCTCATTTTCCTGGCCTTCTTGTGGCTCGCGGCGCTGCTGTGGATTCTGCCGGTGCTGTGGATGATCTCCACCTCATTAAAGCCCGAGACCATGGTGATGACCCTGGTGCCCCAGTGGATCCCGCCGGTGGTGACCCTGGAAAACTATGTCCGCGCCTTGCAGAAGGCCCCGATCATGCTATGGTTCTACAACAGCTCGGTGATGGCGGTCTGCGGCACGCTGCTGGTCCTGCTGGTGGACGCGATGGCCGCCTATTCGTTCGCGCGGATCCGTTTCGCCGGGAGTAAGCTGTTATTTATCATTACCTTATGCACCATGATGGTTCCTTCGCAGGTGACCCTGATCCCCTTGTATCTGCTCTTTAACCGGTTCAATCTGCTGAATACGTTTTGGGTCGTGATTCTGCCCCGGGCCTCCGCCGCCATCGGCGTCTTTATGCTGCGCCAGTTCTTCCTGGGCGTTCCGGTGGAGCTGGAGGACGCGGTCCGGATCGACGGCTGCTCGCGCTATGGCATCTTCTGGCGGATCATTCTGCCGCTGGCCCGGCCGGCCCTGGCGGCCCTGGGCATCTTCACCTTTGTCTGGTCCTGGAACGACTATCTGTGGCCGCTGATCACCCTGTCGTCCAAGGAGATGTACACCCTGCCCATTGGCATCGCCACACTGGTCGGGTATTTTGCCCGGGATTACGGCATGCTGATGGCCGGCGCGATCATCGCCTCGATCCCGACCCTGATCGTCTTCCTCTTCTTCCAGCGTGAATTCATCCAGGGGATTACCACCAGCGGGCTGAAGGGATAGGAATAAGGCGATCCCTGAAAGACGAAAGAGGAATGTTTCAAAGCCAAGCCGATAGCGGATATCGGCTTGGCTTTCATATTGTGGAAACAGAGGGGAAACGCCATCATGGCTATTCTCCGCCTTCTCAGAGAAGGTGATGTCATCCCGCGAAAAACTCAGTTTTTCAAAAATTTTGAAAAAATCCCTTTATGATATAGGTTGCAGAACCTGTTGACAGTTATTTTGGCATCGCATAAAATGATAGGGAAGGCCCCACTTTCATGGAAATTCCTCACAGGGAATTCGCGCCGCCGATTGAAAGCGCGATAGGAAGAGTAGTAAGCGGGGGAACGCTTCATGATCATCCCGGAAATTGAATACGAAAGCGGATGCGGTTTCTTTCGCGTCAATTCGGGTGGCACCGCGGGCAAAATAAATGCTCGTCCCGGAAATTAGACTGATCATAATTTCCGGGACGAGCATTTTTGTTTTAGGGGGTCTACCGATGCTAAGGACACATCACTGCAATGAACTCCGGGACGAGCATACCGGAATGGAAGCTACCCTGGCCGGCTGGGTCGACACGATTCGCGATCACGGCAGCGTGAAGTTTTTGGACCTGCGCGATCAGCACGGCGTCACCCAGATCGTGTTTCATGACGACGCCATGCTCGAAGGGATCAACCGTGAGACGGTCATCGCGGTAACGGGAGTGGTACGCGCGAGGGATGCTGAAAACGTCAATCCCAAGCTGGGCACCGGCGGGATCGAACTGCATGCCGAGGGCATCACGGTGCTGGGCGCCTGCCGCAAAGGATTGCCGTTTGAAATCCGGGACTCGGTCGCGACGCGCGAGGAAGTCCGTTTGAAATACCGTTTCTTGGACTTGCGAAACCCGGCGCTCCACCAGAATATCGTACTGCGTTCGAAAGTAATCAGTTTTTTACGAAAACGCATGGAGGAACTGGGA
Source organism: Hydrogenispora ethanolica (assembly GCF_004340685.1). Classification (NCBI taxonomy): domain Bacteria; kingdom Bacillati; phylum Bacillota; genus Hydrogenispora; species Hydrogenispora ethanolica. Next base: position 37,159 of record NZ_SLUN01000040.1, read on the forward strand.
TTCCTCGAGATTCAGACGCCGATTCTGACGGCGTCTTCGCCGGAAGGAGCCCGGGATTACCTGGTTCCGAGCCGGAAGTTTAAAGGCAAGTTCTACGCGTTGCCCCAGGCGCCGCAGCAGTTCAAGCAGATGCTGATGGTATCCGGCTTCGAGAAGTATTTCCAGATCGCGCCCTGCTTCCGCGATGAAGATGCCCGCTGCGACCGCTCGCCGGGCGAATTTTATCAACTCGATTTTGAAATGGCCTTCGCGGAGCAGGAAGATGTTCTGAATGTGGCCGAAACCGTTTTATACGAAGTATTCACCAAATTCTCGGATTACGCTGTGTCGCCCGCGCCTTTCCGGCGCATCACCTATCATGACGCAATCATGCAATATGGCAGCGACAAACCCGACCTGCGCAACCCGTTGCTCATCCGGGACCTGACCGAATTTTTTGCCCACGTTGATATCAAGGCCTTTCAAAACAAACCGGTGCGCGGGATCGTGGCGGACTGCGCGGGCCGTCCGCGCAGCTTTTTTGACAATTCACTCCAATACGCGCTCAGTATCGGAATGAAGGGTCTCGGTTACCTCACGCTCGCCGAGGGCGATTTTAAAGGGCCGCTGGCAAAATTCCTGTCACCCGCTGAGAAAGAGCAACTGATCACCCTTTGCGCTATGCAAGAAGGCCAAACGCTCTTCTTGATCAGCGACCGGCCGGATCTCGTCAATAAGCTGGCCGGGCAGATCAGGGGCTGGCTGGGGGAAAACCTCGGGCTGATCGCTAAAAACGCCTTCGAATTCTGTTTTGTCATTGATTTTCCGATGTACGAGCGTAATCCGGAGACCCATAAGATTGACTTTACCCACAACCCCTTCTCCATGCCCCAAGGGGGCTTGGAGGCCCTGGAGACCCAGGATCCGCTCCGGATTTTGGCGTATCAATACGATGTCGTCTGCAACGGGATTGAACTTTCGTCCGGCGCGGTGCGTAACCATTCGCCGGAGATTATGAAAAAGGCGTTTCAGATCGCCGGATACTCCGAAGCGGAGCTGGAAAAGAGGTTCGGCGCGCTGTATACGGCGTTCCAGTACGGAGCGCCTCCGCATGCGGGAATGGCGCCGGGTATCGACCGCATCGTCATGCTGCTGGCCGGCGAGGAAGCGATCCGCGATGTGATCGCCTTCCCGTTAAACGGCAATGCCCAGGACCTGCTGATGGGAGCGCCGTCCGAAGTCTCGGAGCACCAGCTGATCGAGGCGAATATCAAGATTCGCTAGTATCGGATGGGGGACTCGCGCTTCGGATAGGCGGATTTGCGAAAGTTCCGCGAACTTATCTTGGATGGATTGTAGCCAAGCTGATCGAGATGATTCGGCTTGGCTTTATTTCTGCGGGATGGGAGCCGGCATGTATTGCCCGGGCCGGGAAGGGTAAAGGATTGGAAGGAAGCGAAGAAGCATCCTCACTCTTGGCTCTCTCCGAATCGGAGAGAGTAACCACCATTCTTTGAGGCAAAAGCATTCGGGTTTTAGAAGCGTTGTGATAAACCCCGTCCGAAGGTCGGGGTGTTCACAAAAGCTCAGAAAAGCAAGTGATAAAGTCGTTTGATATCTTTTGCAAGGCAATTGCCGATTCGAAAGACTTTATCACATGGCTTTTAGACGGCGAAGAATGCCAGAGAGAGGAGGTCTCCTTCATCAAGGCCCTGTCCACTCCCGCCGCGCGACAAAAAAGGAAAAGTAAGTTATAATGGAGACATAAGGCACGCCGGGCAATCCGGCGGGTTGGTGACGGAAGACGAGCGGAGGAGTTGAAACGAGATGAAAATCGGATGTTGCGCCAATTTACAAGCTGACCCGGACGGCCCGGGAATGGCGGCCATCGAAATCATTGCCGAAGCGGGCTTTGACTATATTGAGCTCCCCTTGGCCAAGCTGATGACCTTTGCGGAGGCGGAGTTCCACCAACTCCAAGAGCGCATTCGGGCGGCGGGGATCCGCTGCGAGGCTTGCTGCAATTTCTTCCCGCCCGACCTCAAGCTGACCGGGGATGGAGTGCAGGCGGACCGGATCGTCGCCTATTACGAGGCGGCCTTGGAACGCGTTCACCAACTGGGGGCGGAGATCGTCGTTTTCGGCAGCGCCGGGGCCCGGAACGTCCCGGAGGGTTTCGGGAAAGAGCGGGCTTGGAACCAGCTGGTCGAGTTACTGCGGGACATGGACCCGGTGGCCCGGCAATACGGGATCACCATTGTCATCGAGCCGCTGAACCGGAAGGAAAGCAACATTGTCAATTCGGTCGCCGAGGGTTTGCAACTGGCCAACGCGGTCCAGCGCGACAATATCCAGCTGCTGGTGGATTATTACCACTTGAGCCTGGAGAATGAGGACCCGGCCGACATCGTGACCGCCGGCGCCGCCATCCGCCATGCGCATCTGGCCGAACCGGAGGGCAGAGCATTTCCCAAGGCACAATCGCGGGCCGCTTATGCCGCGTTTATCGAAGCGTTGCGGCAGATCCGTTATTCCGGGCGGCTCAGTATCGAGGCCTCCACCGACGACCTGCGGCGCGACGCCAAGGCGGGTTTGGCTTTTTTAAAGGAGCTGACGCTTCCTTTGACGGAGCATTAGGATTTTGAATTGAGTTATGATTCTTATTATAGCGAACGGCATGTTATGAATAGAGTTTGGGAAGTCATAAAGCATCTAAATATCCAAGTGGAATGAACTGAAAGTGGGAACATGCAAACTGAATAGGCTAGGGTCTAAACTGGTCTTAGTTTAAGCTCCGTAAGGTGACAGGCTCATAAAAACCTGTAAGCGGGAAGGCATGTTTGGAAGCGACACAACTATATCTGTGAGAAGACTGTGAAATAAGCCTTCTGCACTTCCTGCAATAAGACTCCGGCCGACCGGTTAATTGCTGGCAAAGGTCCGTCCCGTGGCGCTACGGCACGCGGCGCTCCATTGCGGCATGCGGTGAGGTTCGCAAGACTGATCCGGTTGATTTCGTTCATACTCGTTTGCTTATTAATAGGAAAAGATTGACAACGGGATCGACCGGTGTTATAATTTAGAAAATTTGAAAGGTGTGTGTGGATGTCGGTTCTGTCTGTTATGGTGGTTCTCAACTAAATTGTTGAAAAAGGTGCGGCGATGACGGGGTATAACCCCTTTTTTACGTTGCCCTTTTGCAAACCATACCTGACAGACTGCTTCAAGTCATCCAAAATAATGGGTGCGTGGCAAGGCATGCTTGTCGCGCATTTTTTATGGATTGATTATTTCGCCCGCGGGGAGCATTCTGCACTTTACAGGTGTGGTAGGTCTTGGCGGGCATTTTATTTTTTTAGAAGGAGAGGAGATTATGGAAATGGCTATTACAATTCGTCCCGAAAACGAAAGCGATTATCAAGCGGTTGAAAACTTGACCAGGGAAGCTTTTTGGGATCTCTACCAGCCAGGCTGCGTCGAGCATCTGCTCGCCCACAAGCTCCGGAAGGTTCAGGCTTTTCTTGCCGAACTGGATTATGTTGCCGAACGGGATCACCAGATCGTCGGGAACATCATGTATTCCAAGGCGAAAATTAGCGATGAAAACGGCAATGCGCACGAGGTGATTACCTTTGGCCCATTAAGCGTTTTGCCGTCCCATCAGAAAGAGGGTGTCGGTTCCGCACTGATCCATCATACCAAAAAACTGGCGGCGGAGATGGGTATAAGGCGATCGTGATTTTCGGGAATCCGGCCTATTATCACCGGTTTGGATTTGTAAACGCAGCAAAGTTCAAAATAACCACCGGTGACGGGGAAAACTTCGAAGCGTTTATGGCACTGGAGCTGTACGAAGGGGCCCTTGAGGGGATTGCCGGAAAATTTCATGAAGATCCGGTTTTTCAAGTCGATCCGGTGGAATTGGCGGCTTTCGAAGCGAAATTTCCCTACAAAGAAAAACACGTTACCGATACGCAGCTTAAGTAGAAGTTTTGAATTTGAGATCCGCTCGAACCTCTGCGGATAAGCAATCGGGTTAAGGAGCTGAATGAGCTCATTTTGCGAGTGACGGATCTCTTTTGGTGACTGAAGGAGCTCATTCAGTCGCTCAATAAGCTCTTTTTGTGAATAAACGAGCTCATTTTGTGAATGAATGAGCTCTTTCAGTCGTTGAACAAGCTCATTTTGTGAATAAATGAGCTCTTTTTGTGAATAAGTGTTCTATTCCTGTGGATAAACGGGACCATTGAATGGGGTTAATGAATTTTGGCTGTGGATAAGTCGGGGAAGGGCAGCTAAAGTTGGGTAAAGTCAGGGCCGGGCTTTCAACCTTTGGGACAGTTTGCCTCCAAAAGACAAATTGCCATGAATTGGAGGTTGAAATCGGGAGCTTCCTTGGAATCTATCAACCGGTGGAATCCATGATTTGTTTTTTAACTTAGTTTTTTTCTCGGTTCTTCGTGAAATTTCCAGTAGGACTGTCCGGTTTGAATGAAATATGCCACTGAATTCAGAAATGGGAGTTGGGATGCTTCCCTAAGCTGTTCAACCCTTCTTCTCCCCCAACCTCGGGAAACGATCGTTTCAACTGCACCAATAACCAAGTCTTCACATCTTGGTCTCCCTCATGCCATATCTTCAGAATATGCTCCAGATAAACCATGACCTCTTGAGGGAGCGCCGTATTTTCCCGGCTCATGTTATTCACGGCGATATACGATTGCGCCTCCGCAAATTCGGGATCTTTCAAAAGATTGATAAAGGCTTCGGCGACTGCCTTGGCTCCCAATAAACGCATGCCCTTGGCCAGGTAATCGGCGGGGGAAGCCAGCATTTCACCTTGACCGGTTTTGATCCAATCGGGATTGGCTGCAAACCGGACAATTAGGGCATTTAAGAAAGCTTCCGAAGGCTCTAATTTTCCTGCTTCAATTCTGGAGATATTCGCCAAGCTCATGCCAATCTCTTGATGAAGTTCTTTTCGAGATAATTTGAAATGCTCTCTGAATTGTTGTACTCGTAAACCAACAAAATTATTGTGCATGAAGTAATTTATCTCCTTGACATATTTGCACGATGCGAATATAATGAGACTATAAACAAAATATGTAATATATTTCCTAAAAAAGGAACAACAAGACCGGACCCAAGCATGCTATTTTGGGTCTTAAGTTCTTATGCCCTAAATATAATGATACTAATTATACCATATTTTTACGAAACGTAGAAAAGGACCATGCAACAAACAGAGCTAAATCCGATCGATATCCTAAAACAGCAGATCGCCGCCAGCCGCCGGATGCTTCATGATCTCTGGAACGCCCACGGCGCTAGCGACCCAACCGTCGTGGCCGCCAGCGTCGAGCTGGATCGTTTGATCAACCAGTACCACCGGCTGAAGTGGGAGCGGGCGGACCGGCCGGATTATCAAGAGGTTTCGGAATAGTCGGGCAGGCCGGAAATATCATACCGATATGCCAAAATAACAAGGGGTCAGCATCTTGCATGCTGACCTTTTTGAAACGAAAAGAGGGCTATTTTCGTCCTGGACCTATCCTCCGGCTCCTTCCCTGACAGGGGAAGGAGAGTCGTTTTTCGAGGAACGTGAGGCATATCCGAACCTCGTACCCTAGTTACCTATGCTGAGGTGGAAATGTCGTTATCAAAAAGTTTAGGCAAGTATGACCGGTGAAAAAATCACCTACCGGATTCATTTTTGCTGATAAACTATAATTTGAAATGTAGCAGATAAGGCACACGTCTTGGCCAAATATCGCTCCTTTCTTGCCAGGAAAGGAGCGGAGGATAGGTCGCTTTTCCAACCAGTAGCACCGGTTGAAGTGGGAGCGAACGGACCGGCCCGTTCCCAACTCTTGCGATTCATTGGCAATCTTTTGATGAATAGTATGGGGACAAGGTGCGCAAATGCTATCGTATGAACTTGTCTTGGCCTATAGCAATTGAACGCTTGGAATAGAAAAACATCCCCATTTTCCCGCCGCATAAACTGCTTCGGTAACCCGGTCAATCCGGACGGGACGCCGTCCGGCTTCCGAAAAGCGATCCGGTCTCCCGGCGTCTCCGTCCTGTTTCCCCGTGGCCTGGGGAAGCAGGAATGGGGACGATCCCTTACATGCCGAAAGCTCTTTACAGCCTCACACCCCGGGGAAACTTCCCGGGATTGATCCCTTTAAACCCCTGAGTCTTGGGAATACTTTCCCAAGGCTAGGTCCGCCCTCTCGGAGCACGGGGGAAGTTTCACGGCGCTAATGCCTTAGACGCCGTAATCTCCAAAAGTTTATGAAAGATTTGGGGTAAAATTTTTTAAAGAAGGCTTGAAAAGTTCCATAGGACAATATATTATATTGTTATGACCAATTGAAATGTGGTGGAAACGACTTTGTTGGATGAAAAAGCGCCGGTTGCTCTATATTACCAGTTAAAAGAAATTTTAGTGGATAAAATTAAAAGTAATGAGTGGCAGATTGACAGTAAGATACCCACGGAACGGGAACTGTGCGATCTGTATAAAGTCAGTCGGATTACAGTTCGGCAAGCCTTGGAAGAGCTGGAGAACGAAGGGCTTCTATATCGAAAACAAGGCAAGGGTACTTTTGTAACGGCTCCCAAGATTGAACAGCGACTGTCCAAATTTTACAGTTTCAGTGAAGAAATTCGCAACATGGGCTATACTCCAAGCACCAAAGTGATCGAGTTCAAAAAACTGGCCATTGATGAAAGCATTGCCAAACATTTCACGGAAAAAGAAAGTGAAGTTTATTATATTCGGCGGCTCCGGCTGGCCAATAACGAACCATTTGCCATTGAAACCTCCTATATTCCTTTTGACTTATGTCCCGGTTTGACGATGGAAGAGGTCTCTGGCAAGGGCTTGTATAATACGATGAAAACCAAGTATGGCATAATTCCCAATGAAGCGGTTGAGACTTTTGAAGCGGTAATTATCAACCCCAACGATGCCCTGCATCTTCGGGTCGGTAAAAACTCTCCCGGACTTTTATTGGAAAGAACCACGTATGCCAATCAAAGAATGGTAGAGTTTTGCCACGGGGTTATCCGGGGCGATCGTTATAAATATCGGGTGGTATTGAAATAAACGGGTCAATAAACGGAAACGAGGTGATAAAAATTTGGAAATAATGGTTATAACAATATAATGAATTGATCATTAAAGAATAAATAGGAAAGCGAGATAAATTCATGGACCATACCTATATGGAGATAAAATCCCAATTTGCAGCATTACGAAAGACTTTTGATTATATCGCGGCGCGCCAAGATGAAGTGCTCAAATTCTACAAGGAGAAAGCACCGCAAAGTATCGTCTTTACGGGGTGCGGTTCCAGCTATAGCCTTTGTCAGTCGGCGGAATTTACTAGCAGGATAAGGTTGGGCAAGCCGGCAGCCGCCATTCCTTCAGGGGATTTGATGCTTCATGCCAAAAACTATTTAAAAATGCTTGAGGGGGCGCTCGTTATCGCTCCGACCCGCTCCGGAAGCACCAGCGAAGTAATACACGCGATTCATAACGTAAAATTCTTACAGCCATCCTTGCCGGTTATCGGAATTACTTGTGTAGAGAATTCCGACTTAGCCAAAATTGCCGATTTGACATTGGAAATTCCATGGGCTTTTGATGAAAGCGTCTGTCAGACAAGGACCGTTACCAATCTCTATTTGGTCAATTTACTCGTGCTGGCTTATTTATCCGGAGATCAAAAGTTAATCAAGGAACTTGATGCGGCGATCAGCGCCGGGGACGGTTTCATCGCAAAATACGAAGGAAAATTGAAAATTGTTGCGGGAAATGACTGGCAGGATGCATTGATACTGGCCGATGGGGAACTGCAAGGGCTTGCCAGCGAAGGCGCTCTGGCGTTCACCGAAATCGCCAGAGTTCCCGGGCGTTATCATCATCTATTGGATGTCCGGCATGGACCCATGGTATTAGTCAATAACCGCACTTTGGCGGTTGTGAGCTTAGACGGTGAAGTGACTCCTTATCACCTGGACTTGCTGCGTGATTTGGTCCAAAAAGGGGTAATGGTGATTACCTATAGCAATTCCGAGATTCCGCCAGTCCCCGGGGTGGCGTTGCAAGTTTCAGCCGATCTGGAGCTGGATGGCGCTGCATCCGGAATTCTGTTTATCTATATCGCGCAGGCGCTTGCTTATTATAAAGCAATTCAGAAAGGCGTTAATCCGGATCAGCCGGAGGGGTTGGACCCTTGGATTAAATTGTAATTGGATACGCATTCGTTTCGAAAAAGTCTATTGCCTATCGAATAGAGGTGAACCACTTGCCGGAATTTGATGTTTTAACATTGGCAGATCTCAATGTGGACTTGATCTTATCGGATGCCGCTCCCGAGTTTGGTCAGAAGGAGAAGATCATATCCGGGTATTTACTGGAGGTAGGCGGTTCCTGTCCGATCTTCGCCTGTCAGGCCGCAAAGTTGGAATTGAGGACGGCGGTGGCCGGAGCGATCGGGTCTAATCTGTTTGGCGATTTTATAATGGCCCGCCTGCGTGAATGCGGAGTGAATGTCAGTGAAGTCGAGGTGGTGGATGGACTGCGGACAGCCGCTAGTTTTGCGCTCTGCCGCGGCAATGACCGCGCCATCCTTACCGACATTAGCGGAATAACCGCCATGTCGCCCCAGCGCGTCACTGACCAGCTGTTAAGGAAGGCCGGCCATCTTCATGTGGGAAGTTATTTTCTATTAACCAATCTGCAACCCCATCTTCCGGAGATCGCCCGGCGGGCGAAACGTTTGGGCTTGACGGTCAGCCTGGACACGAATTGGGATCCCGCTGAGCAATGGCAGGGAGTCCGGGAGGTTTTAGAATTTACCGATCTGTTTTTGCCGAACGAAAATGAAATTTTGGCGATCACGGGGAGGCGGGATTTGGAGGCGGCGCTGGCGGAGGTGGCCCGGTTCGTTCCGTTGGTCGTGGTAAAAAGAGGTTCCCAGGGGGCCATCGCCTGCAACGGAAAGCGTACCTGGACCGTACCGGCTTATCAAGCGGATTATATCGATGGAGTGGGAGCCGGAGACAGTTTTGATGCCGGTTTTATAAAAGGTTACTTGAGCGGATTTTCTGTTGAAAGGTCCTTGCGCTTGGCTAGCTATTGTGGGGCGCAGAATACGACTGCCACGGGCGGCCTCAAAGGCCAACCGTATTGGAGAGACCTTCCTCAGGAATTTTTGGCGGAATGATAAATTCCGTCCGGGTTTATCGGGCTTTTTACTTTGAATCAAGGGAGGGGACAAAATGGCTAGGAAGATCGCATTTATCGGCGCCGGCAGTTTAGAGTTTACCCGGGAATTGGTCCGGGATATCCTGACTTTTCCGGCACTTGCCGGAAGCACGATAGCGTTAATGGATATCCATGCCGAACGGCTGGCTTTCGCGAAATCGGCCGTGGAAAAAATTGTCGCAGCCGGAAACTACCCGGCAAAAGTAATTGCAACCGATAATCGGGTTGAGGCCTTAAAAGGCGCTGATGCGGTACTTTGCACCATTCTGTCGGGCGGCGTGAACGTTTGGCGTCATGACATTGAAATTCCCCAAAAATACGGCATCGACATCTGTGTCGGCGACACCCGCGGACCGGCCGGCATTTTTAGGGCCTTGCGGACCATACCGGTGATGCTCGACATTTTAAAGGATGTGGAAGATCATTGCCCGGAAGCTGTTTTTTTAAATTATACCAATCCGATGGCGATGTTATGCCGGGCAATGCAGCAACAAAGCAAAGTCAAAGTGACCGGCTTGTGCCACAGCGTGCAAGGAACCGCTAAAATGCTGGCCCAATGGATTGGCGCTCCGTTTCAGGAGATCACCTACCTATGCGCCGGCATCAACCATATGGCGTGGTATTTGGAGTATCAATGGAAGGGGCGGGACGCTTATCCGCTGATTCGCGAAGCCCTTCAGAGACCGGAGATTTACAATGAGGAGATCGTGCGGAACGAGATGTTTCAACATCTGGGCTATTATACCACCGAATCCAGCGGCCATAGCTCCGAATATAATCCTTGGTTCCGCAAGAGACCTGATTTGATTGAAAAATATTGTTCTCCGGGCACGGGATGGAATCCGGGGCACCACGCTTATATTTTGCAAGAGTATCTTAAAGCGGAGTCGACTTGGAGAACGGATACTCAAAAATGGCTTGAGAGCGAGGAACCGGTTGATCTCCGGCGCGGGTTGGAATACGCGGCGTATATCTTGAATGCTACGCTTGGCGATGGGGAACTTTATAAATTCAACGGCAATGTGAGAAATTTCGGCCTCGTTGACAATCTGCCGCAAGGGTGTTGCGTCGAAGTCCCGGTTCTGGCTTCTCCGCGGGGGTTCGAGCCGATCTATGTCGGGCCGTTGCCGGCCAACGTGGCGATAATGACCCATGCCGCCGCAAGCTGTGAGGAATTGGCGGTTCAGGGCGGAATCGCGGGGGACCGGGATCTGATTTATCAGGCAATATATTTCGATCCGCTTACCGCGGCCGTATTAAGTCTGGCTGAGATCAGAAAAATGGTTGATGAGATGTTTATGATCAACAAAGATTGGTTGCCCCAGTTTAAGATCGGTTAATCCGAATGATTCGGAGGAGGATCTTGAGGCCGGTATGGAAAAGGAGGTGTTAAAAGCGTTTGAAAAAACGACCTTTAACCAGGGTTTGTCGGAACGTTTAGAAAGTACAAAATCATATTTGCTAGAAAATTGATGAAAGGGACGGTAGAAATGAAGAAAGCATATCGCCGGTTGTTTTTGGCAATCTTTTGTACCTTCATATTTTCCATAGCAATCAATTTTCATGGGCAACAAAGTTTTGCGGCAGGAGCCAAAAATGTAACCATTACTTATTGGACCCACGATGAACCCACTTTTTTGGCTGCGAACAAAGAGCTCATCGCCAGATTTGAAAAACAATATCCCAACATTAAAGTGAAACATCAGTATTTTCCCTACGATGTTTTAGAAGCCAAAGAAAAAGCGGCTTATGCCACAAAAAATGAAAGCGATGTCCAACAGATCTTTGGCAGTTGGGCGATTGAGTTCACCAAACATGGGCTTTTTGATGCAGTGCCGAAGAGCATGGCGGATGAGGCCAAACGCAAGTATTTCCAGGCTCCGCTGGGCGGTTATACCTTCCAAGGGAAACTATACGGCATTCCGCGCGAGTTTAATCTGGAAAACGGAGGGGTATTATACTATCCCAATGAAATAGCGGCGGCCGGATGGGAAAAATTCCCTGAAACGTATCAAGATTTGGTTGGTTTAGCCCAGAAACTTACCAAATATGACAGCAAGGGAAACATAACCCATTATGGGTTCGATTTTAGCTCGACGGACAATGTGCCTTACTTGTTCTTGTCATTAATTTTGCAACAAGGCGGCAACTACTGGAAGCCTGATAATGTCCATGTGACATTTACGACTCCGGAAGCAGAAAAGGCCATGCAGGCAATGGCGGATTTAATCCTAAAATATAAAGTTTGCGATATGAAACATAGCAATGACCCCAATGTCGATATCTCGGATTATTTCTTTAAAGGAACTTCAGGTATGTGTTTTCGGGGACCATGGGTTATCGCAAACGGCGTCAATACGTATAAGTTAAAGAATTTCCGATATGCTCCGATGCCTTCTTTTACCGGAAAATCTTTGGCTTTTGCCGCGGAATCGGGTTGGGGCGAAGTTGTATCAGCCCGGTCGAAAAATAAGAAAGCAGCTTGGACTTTTATTAAATTTATTACCTCCCAAAAGAACAATCTGCTCTTTAATTCCAAAACCTATACCATCCCCGCGGATAAATCCGTTGCCGCTTCGGCTGAGTTTATGAAAGCGAATCCCTTAATTAAGCCATCTTTGGATGTTTTGCCGTACGGAAGACCCATCGGTCCGCTGCAAAGCGTGGATCGGTTCAAACAAGAAATCGTTTATGCCCAGTTCCAAAAGGTGGTTGATAAAAAGATAGATATTAAAACCGCTTTAAAAGCCATTGAGACGCAGACGAACAGCATGATCGACGAACTACTTGCCCAATAACATCGCGGATCCATATAAAGGACGGAGGTGGTTTACGGTTCATCGATCCGTAAACCACCCGAGTATGAACGAATAACCATAGATTTGGGGGCAAACAGCCGTGAGCGATTTGGCCAAAAACGAAGATAAATCCCAAAAATCAAGTCTTTTTGCTTCACAACGCAAATTTGTTCTTTTCTCCCTGACACCGATCTTGTGCTTATTTATCCTCTTTTCTTTATTGCCGATCGTGCTAAGTTTGATTCTGGCCTTTTACAATTACTCGCCGTTAAATCCAAAACCGCCGTTTGTAGGCTTGCAAAACTTTATCAACTTATGGAGCGACCAGGTTTTTCATAAGAGTTTTTTTAATACCCTAAAATTCGTCGCCATCGCAGTGAGCGCCAACTTGGTTCTGGCGGTGCTGATTGCGGTTTCCATCAACAGCATTGCCAAGAAGTTTTTTAAGAACTTCTTTCGAACTTTATATTTTCTTCCGACCATCGCGCCATTGGTTGCAGTCTCCTTAATCTGGGCCACCATGTTCGATCCGAACTATGGAGTGGTCAACATGGTGCTTGGCCTCTTTGGCAAGCATACCATGATTTACTGGCTGACCAGCGATCGCCTGGCCTTGCTTTCAGTGGTGATTGTTACATTATGGGCGGATCTGGGCTATAATATCGTAATTCTCATGGCCGGTCTCGATTCAATCCCGAAGATGTTTTATGAAGCGGCCCGTATTGATGGAGCGAACCGTTTTCATACCTTCTGGGAGATTACCTTGCCGTTGCTCACCCGAACCTTGTTGTTTGTCTCGGTGATGACTGTGATATCGTATTTTCAAGTATTTACCCAGGTCCAAGTGATGACGAACGGCGGACCCGATTACTCATCCGAAGTGCTGGCTTTTACAATCTATAAAGATGCATTCCGGTTTATGAAAATGGGCTATGCTTCGGCAATATCGGTGATCCTTTTAGGAGTCATCATGGTCGTGTCGGTATTGCAACTAAAACTAGGCAAAGCGGATTGGGAGTATTAATCGGGCAATGAATGGGAGGTCGTGGAGATGAAAGAAGAAAAGTCAAATGGCTGGTTGACAATCATGCTTTGCATTGGCGCGGTGATCGTCATCTTTCCGTTTTTATGGACGGTCCTGTCCGCTTTTAAAACACCTTATGAAATTATTAAGATTCCTCCTAGTTTTTTTCCGGCCCGACTGTATTGGGGAGGATTTCAAAAAGTATTGTTTGAAGCCCCTTTTTTGTTGTGGATGGTCAATAGCTTATTGGTGGCGGTGACCACTACGGTAATTACGATGTTTACCAGCGCCTTGGCGGGGTATATTTACGCCAAATTTGATTTCCCCGGCAAACGTCTCAGTTTCCTGGCGATTCTCGCTACGCTGATGGTGCCTTTTGAAGTCATATTGATCTCAACCTATATGGTAGCGGACAAACTGGGCTTATTGAACTCGCTGGCGGGATTAATCGTTCCAGCCATGGTCAGCGCTTTCGGGATTTTTCTGTGCAAACAGTTTATTGAAGCCATACCGAGCGATCTGGTGGAATCCGGCAGGGTTGACGGTGCCTCCGAATTGCGTATTTTCTTTCAGATTATCGTTCCGGAGATCCGGCCGGTATTATCGGCCTTGGCTATTTTTACCTTTATGGGGAGCTGGAATAATTATTTATGGCCGCTGGTCGCTATAAATGATATGGAAAAGATGACGGTTCCGCTCGCCCTCTATTATTTCAATACGGCGCATGTTGCCCAATATAATGTGGTAATGGCGGCGGCGACCCTGATTATGATTCCGGTAATTATTGTTTATCTAATCTTCCAAAGACAATTCATCGAAGGGCTGGCCATGACCGGAATCAAATAAAAAGCCGGGCGCTTCCGATGATAATGGCCTCGCGCCGCTAGGAACCGCGGATGATGCAATTCGGTGAATCGCTTGAACCGTTATCATTACGAAAGGAATTTAGCCATGAAAGACGACCCGAATTTTTTCGAGCATCCATTGCTCAAAATGATCCAGCAACAAAAAGAAAGCCGTTCAGCAGGCATTTATTCCATTTGTTCCGCCAACCGGTTCGTAGTAGAAGCCGCAGTGAAGCAGGCTGAGTATGACCATTCGACGCTCCTGATTGAAGCGACTTCGAATCAGGTCAATCAGTTCGGCGGCTATACCGGGTTGAACCCCGCACGGTTCGTCGCTTATATTCGGAGTATCGCGGCGCAGATGGACTTTCCCGTCTCCCAAATCATGCTGGGCGGCGATCATCTGGGACCGAATCCCTGGCAAAATGAGGCGGCCTCCACTGCCATGGCTAAGGCCCGTGATATGGTCCGGGATTATGTTTTGGCCGGTTTTGAAAAGATACACCTCGATGCCAGTATGCGTTGTGCCGATGATCCCGGGGCTCGTTCCGGTCCCTTGGCGGATGAACTAATCGCCGAGCGGGCAGCGGAGCTATGCTTGGCGGCGGAGTCGGCTTACCGCAGCAATCAAACCAAGCTGAAAGCGCCTTTTTATGTGATTGGCACGGAGGTGCCCGTGCCGGGAGGAGCCCGCGAGGCTGGAGAATCGGTAGCGGCAACCAGAGCCGAAGCCGCCAGGCATACGATTGAAATAACCAAAAAGGCGTTTTATGACAGAGGTCTCCAATCCGCCTGGGAGCGGGTGATCGCATTGGTGGTCCAACCGGGCGTTGAGTTCGGCGATGAGGCGGTGTTTCGTTATCAAGCGGAAAAGGCCAGAGAGCTTTCGCAGCTGATTGAAGCATACCCTGGCTTGGTATATGAGGCGCATTCCACCGATTATCAGACTCGCCAAGCCCTTGGCGAAATGGTGAGAGATCACTTTGCGATTTTAAAGGTAGGGCCCGCCTTAACCTTTGCCTTCCGGGAGGCGGTTTTTGCTTTAGAAATGATGGAGAGCGAGTGGTTGACCGGAAAAACCGGAATCACCTTATCCCGCGTAAGGAATGTTCTGGATGAGGCCATGCTGGAGCAGCCGGGTTATTGGCAAAAACATTATCATGGCGATGCTTTCGATTTGCAATATGCCAGAAAATATAGTTTTAGCGACCGTTCCCGTTATTATTGGCTGCATCCCAGGGTCAATCAAGCATTGAACGTCTTGCTTTCGAATCTGTCCCAAACCGCCGTTCCCCTGACCTTACTCGATCAGTTTATGCCGCGCCAAGCTGCGGCAGTGGTGCAAGGAAAACTCAATAATCACCCGATTGGTTTAATCCACCACAAAATCATGGAGGTCATTTCCACATATGCCTCGGCATGCGGCTTTGGAAAAAAAGAACTGGAATTGGGGAAGAAAGCCCAATGAGCCTGGTCTCGTTCAAAGAACTATTCAACATTGGTTCGATCGAGGGTTATCTGCGGTTTTGATTTTTAACGGAAAACTTCGCCCTTGCCAACCTCCGCAAGGTCTTTCGGCCTTCCATGATGGTTATTCCTGAAGTTGTCAAGGAGAAGATTAACTTAACCTGTTGTGCTAGATGAAGTTAACCAAAGACAAGATGTTTGATCTTTGAAAACTGCATACTATGTCCGATAAGCATATTGATGAAATAGCA